>JBAXMV010000001.1:0-37676 GCA_037134095.1 bacterium
CGGTTATTATATATAGCTGGATAATATACAACTGGCATGGCAAAAGAACAGCATTCTTATCATTTTTATTATTCACATGTTCAGCCTGGACACTGCACGTATCAAGATTAGCAAGCTATGACGTAATGTACGCTTTCACTGGCATTGCTTTAATAGGTCTTTATGTAATGCTGAAAAAGTACAAGACAAGCTACTCAGCACTGCTATTGAACGCTTTTGCTATATCTATGATTATTACCATTCCTGGGATGATATGGATAGCTATCACTACCATGATCCTAACAAGAGAAGAAATAAAAATAAACTGGAATCATATAAGTAAATTATGGAAAAAACTGCTAGTTATTATAGTTTGGTTCTCATCCTTGCCGCTCATTGTATATTCTATATTCAAATATGGTGGATTCATTAAGTACGTAGGCTTACCCGAACATTTTGCTGGAGTTATTCAAACAATCAAAAATGTAGTAGGTGTTCCTGTGCATTTATTCGTACGTGGTCCCCAAATGCCTGAAATATGGCTAGCTCAAGCAGCCATATTAGACATATTTGTACTCATAGCCTGCCTGGTAGGTATTTTATTCTACGTAACCCACAAGGAAGCATCACGCTCTAGATTCCTATTAATAATATCCCTTGTATCCTTATTGCTGGTTATGCTGGGTGGAGCTGTGTCGATTAGCCATTAATACCACTGCTTTATGTCTATGCAGCTACAGGCATAGCTTATTTATCCAGAGAATGGCTAGTAACTTTCCCGGTTAACCCGTTCGCGAGAACCCTTGGTGTCAGCTTAATTTCGATAGCAGTTGGACTGAGTTGTATTTACGGTATTAGGTCATACTTTGTAGCCTGGCCACACAACCAAATCACTACTATTACTTTTATATATAAAATTAAATAACAGGTTATTTATATATCGAATAACTGATATACTATAGCTAATATAGGAGGACAAAATGAGCAGATTCGACCAAGCAAAAATGCTTATGAAAGTTAAAAAGATTCAGAGTGAACTTCAAAAACAAATCATTACCATAGAAAAAGGTGATGGCGCTGTTAAAGTTGAAATTAACGGCGAACAAAAGATCAAAAAAATACATATTGACCCAGACTATGTAGACCTCGAAGACATAGGAGAACTAGAACGATACATAGAAGATGCTGTTAAAGAAGCAATTTCTCAAAGTCAAAAAATTGCTGCCGAAAAAATGCAACCAATGATGGGTGCACTCGGCAATCTTGGATTATAGATAAAGGTTTCTGTTAATGTCCATATTACCTAAGGCCCTTCAGGACCTAATTGAAGCATTTGGTAGTCTACCGGGAGTAGGCTCACGTACTGCTGAGCGTTATGCCTATTATCTGATCAAAAATAGCTCGGATAAAACTAGTAAGCTGTCTGATGCATTACTCAAATCAGTTGACGGCCTAGATTACTGCAAAGCTACATTTGCATTGGTTCCAAAAGGTGAAGAATATTCAGATCTGTACAAAGACCCGAAAAGGAATAAAAAATTAATTGCCGTAGTTGCTGAACCCTTTGATATTGTAGCTTTAGAAAATACGGGTAAATTTGAAGGTACATACCACGTCCTAGGTGGCTTATTATCACCGATAGATGGTATCAATCCTTCGAAATTGCATATACCGGAGCTTATTAAAAGAGTTTCTGCAGATCAAGTAGAAGAATTAGTAATAGCAACTAATGCCAGCGTAGAAGGTGAATCAACGGCTCTATATATAAAGCAGCAAATCAATAATCCGGATATCAAAATTAGCCGACTAGCGAGAGGGCTATCTGTTGGCGTAGACTTAGAGTATGCTGACCAAGTAACTCTAGCTAGAGCATTAGAGGGAAGACAAACTATATAATGAACGACCAAAATACAGATAAATTGAACAGTATCATCGATTCGTCTAAAACCGTCTTAATTATGCAAGCTGATAACCCAGACTCTGATAGCCTAGGTTCTGCTGTTGCTCTTGAAAATATATTCGATAAATTGGGTATTGAAGCAATCCTTTACTGCGGAGTAGACATTCCCAACTACATAAAATATATAGACGGCTGGGATAGAGTGTCTAAGGATATTCCAAACAATTTTGATGCGAGCATTTTAGTAGACGTATCAACAATGACCTTATTCGAAAAATTATCAGATACCGATATAAGGAAATTATCATCAAAACCCTCAATTGTAATAGATCACCACACTGTATCATCTAATCCAGTCACATTTAGTGATCTGCAGATAATCGATAATACAAATGCGTCAACCGGACAGTTAATATATTCAATTGGCAAAAAATTAAAATGGCCAATGGACAAGAAAGCACTCGAATTAATAGCAAATACAATACTAGGCGATACCCAAGGATTAACTAATGACCTGGCTACTGCTGACACTTATAGAATAATGGCAGAACTTATTGAAGCTGGAGTTAATAGGCCTGAACTTGAAAACAAACGCAAAGAATTCAACAAAATGACTGAAGCAATTTTTGAATTCAAAGCAGATCTGATGAAAAAAACTCATTTTGCATATAACAACAAAATATCGCATGTCACGATTTCGCAATCAGAAATTAACCAATATAGCCCTTCATATAATCCAAGCGCCCTGGTACTGCCAGAAATGCTTCAAACGGAAGATGTAGTAGTGGCTATAGCCTTCAAAGAATATGATGATGGCAGAATAACGGCCGCTATTAGATGCAACCCTGGTGCTGCCATAGCCAATCAATTAGCTGATCATTTTGGCGGCGGAGGACACACCTATGCCAGTGGCTTTAAGGTTACTAATATAAATATAGATAATCTAAGAAAAGAATATTTAGATAAAGCTCAAGAATTACTGATAAAATTATAAGATAATAAATATGAAAATACATAACACCTTAACCAAACAAGTAGAAACTATAAAACCTATTGATTCTAAAAAATTAGGGATCTATAGTTGTGGACCGACAGTTTATAACAGAGTACATATAGGCAATCTAAGTTCTTTTATATATGCTGATTTGATTAATCGAGTTGCTAGAGCGTCAGATTATAAGGTTAAACATGTAATGAACTTCACAGATATCGATGACAAAACAATAAAACGCAGTAGTGAGCTATACCCTAATCTATCACCAGAAGAAGCTTTATTGAAACTCACTGAAGCAGAAATCAATCAATTTACTGAAGATGCACGAGACGTCGGCATCGACACATCTAAAATTGATTTCATCAAAGCAACAGCCAGCATAGATATAATGCAAAATATAATCCTAGAACTCATTGAGCATGAAGGTGCATATGTAGCTGACGATGGAGTATATTTCTCAATAGAAAACTACACTAAAAATGGTCACGTATATGGCCAATTATCGAATATTGATGCATCTTCAACTAGTAGCTCTAGGATCAATAATGATGAATACGATAAAGACAATATTCATGACTTCGCTTTATGGAAATTTAAAACAAGTAATGAACCTTCATGGGATTTCGAAATAAATGGCACAAACTATCCCGGCAGACCTGGCTGGCACATAGAGTGTTCGGCAATGAGCGTGTCTAGCCTAAACATGCCGTTTGACATACATACAGGCGGTATAGACCTGATATTTCCACATCACGAGAATGAGATTGCCCAAAGTACTGCAACCCAGGGAGACAAGCTAGCGAACTACTTCGTACATAATGAACATATGCTCATAGATGGTCATAAAATGAGTAAATCATTGAATAATTTTTATACTTTAGCTGATATTGAATCAAAAAATATACAAAAAATGGCATTAAGAATGCTGGTTCTACAGGCCCATTATCGCACCCAAGCTCATTTCAGCTGGGAAAACCTATCTTCTGCTGAAAACAGATTGAAAAGTTACAGAGCAATGGCCGATCTACGGTGGCAACCAACATCATCTAATAGCAAGATAACAGCTGAGCAAATTGAAGCCACATATAATAGTATGCTTGAATCCGCAAAAGAAGATTTAGATACTCCAAATGCTCTAGCGACACTTAGTCAATTCGAGAAAGAGGTATCGGCTGCTGGTATTCCTTCGCAATCAGTTGAATCATTCAAAGATTTTATTGTGAAGGTAGATAAACTCTTAGGCCTAAATATCAGCACAGATGATATTAATCAAAAAGCTAAGGATTTAATTGCAGAACGATTGTCGGCAAGAAGCAATGGTGATTATAAAAAATCCGATGAATTGCGTCGTCAATTAGAGGAACAAGGTATTGGCGTAAGAGACCTCGCTGAAACTACTCTTTGGTATCACCTGTAGTACTAGCAAACACCTGATTAGATATAATCTTTTTGGTACGCAAAAATTCTAAAAATAATATTCTAATACAACCGGCTACGGGAATAGCCACAATTCCACCAAACAGGCCACCTAATCCTACTCCGATAATAATAGACATGAATACCAATAATGGGGACATGTTAGTAGAATTTGCTTGTATGCGCGGTTGGAACAAGATGTTTTCTATCTGCTGGTATGTAATATAATAAAGTAAAATTATGACAGCTGCTGCAGGAGAAGTGAACAAAGCTACTGTAGTAATGATTATAGCTCCGATTGTATGGCCAACCATAGGGATTAAGCCGCATATAAAAACAACAAGCATCAAAGCCAAAGGATAGCTTATTCCAAGCAGTAATATGGCGGGCAGAATTAAAATCGCTGCAATAGCAGCCAGTATGACCTGTCCATTCACGAACCCTTTTATTACATTGTGCATATCTATAGTTACTCTATCGAAAGCAATTCTGTACTTATCTGGTGTAATGGATTTAAAAAATTTGATCCAAAGCGGACCTTCTATCAGCATCATGAAAGTAAGAACCAGGATTGTTAACATTGAAAAAAGGCTTGAACCTATGCGGTTCACGGCACTGAAAGCGGAACCTCCACCATTATTTATTTTTGCCGATAATTGACTAGAAAAAGAGTCTATTTGCTTCTCTAATTTATACTGCCTAATGAACTTACCTGTAGAAGAATTTTGATCACGGAAATCTCTTACAAGTTGCGGGGCAGTATCAACTAGGCCTTTAGATTGTCGAATGAGTGGTGGCGTAAAGCTTGCAATAAACAAGCCAAGAATAGAAACTACCGCCAAGAATGAAAGTGCAGTGCCTATGACTCGGCTGCCACGTTTCTTTCCTGGGATTTTAGAAGCTATATAATTTACGGGGCTATTTAGAGCTAGCGCAAGCAGTAAAGCAGTAAAAATTAACAATAATGCATGTGCAGATTTTTGAATTGCTATCAAAAATGCAAATGTACCAATTATAAGAACCGCTAAACGAAAAAATGTTTGGGTAGAAATTGTTAGCGACACTTCCTGCGAAGCAGATGACTGAGTTTGCTTTGACATACTATTATTGTTTCTTATTTATGCTTTTTTAGCAATGTATTTTGATATATGTCCAGTATTTCGGGTCCGACTTTTTTGATATCGAATGTTTTAACATAATTTTCGCCCCAATGGGCATAATTTTCACGCCTACTGTCATCTGTTAGTAATTCCTTCAAAGCATCGGCAAGAGCAATGCTATCTAGTGGGTCGAAAAGCATTTCAGGCTTAGCACCCAGAACCGACCGATAACCGGCATTATCCCCGGCTAAAATAGCAGATTTACCAGAAGCCATTGCTTCGATTAGTACTATGCCAAAACTTTCTCCGCCGGAACTCGGAAACACTGATATATCAGCAGATGCGTAATAAGATGGTTTATCCTCTTCACTAACATAACCCACGAATTCAACTACTTCTTCTAAGTCATTGCTTCTTACAAAATTTTTGAGTGAAGTATCTAGAAAACCTTTACCGCAAATTACTAGTTTAAAAGTAGGTACTTTATTGTCTTTATTTAGTAATTTGATTGCATCTAGAAGTATTTGACAACCTTTTCGAGGCACTAAGCGCCCCAAGAACAATATCGTTTTACTGTCATTCGATCGATATTTAGAAATCGGTTTAGCACTGTTAAACAAATCATAATCAACTACATTCGGGGATATTGCACAGCTAATGCCAAAAGTATTCTTGGCAAATTCCCGCGCCGCTTCGGAAACACACAAGAATTGATCAAATTTTTTGAGTGAAGTACGAAGCCACAATCCCAGTATTTTATTGCTGTAATAGACCGTCTTACTGTTAGGTGCAATATGAAAAGAACCAATGATTGCCGTATTTTTATATGCTAGATTAATCAGTTTACTAGACATAAATGGGCTATAAGGCATTTGCACATGCAGCACATCAAAATTCTCTTCATCTAAAAGTTTTTTAAGTTTGTTGTTAGATGTAGGCAAGGGCATAGTACCAACATTCCCATTAAATTTAACTTTAATGTTGCGAGACACACTGATTACATTCGCTATATCCTTCCTATGCGTTTCGCCAACAATATATTTAACATCATGACCTTGATTACTCAGCCAGCCACCGATTGCTAAGATGTATTGCTGTACGCCATCCAACGAGTCCAGTCCATCATCCAGTACAAGTCCAATTTTGAGTTTTTTAGCGTTTGTGGTCATGGTTTATAAGAGCTTTTTTATATAACTCTTCGTAGGTATCAATAACGGTAGGATAATTAAACTGCAAAACGTAATCACTGGCCCATTGCTTCCATAGTTTTCGGAGATCATTATCATTCAACAGTAAGTCTAATCTACGTGAGAATTCTTCGGTACTATGTGGATCAACTATCGAGATTGCACCGGTGCCTTGCATTACATCGATATATCCTGAGTTATTTCCAGCAACTGTTACCGTACCAGTAGCTAGGGCTTCTAACAGTACAATTCCAAAGCTTTCTCCAAATACAGCAGGCGAACAGAATATATCGGCATCTGCAAGTAATTCAATCTTATGTTCTTCACTAATAAATCCAAGAAATTCTATATTCTCAATTTTGAGATCATCAGCAAGCATTTCTAGTTTTTCTCTATCTGGTCCATCACCTGCGATGAGGAGCTTTGTATTGGGATTACTGTCTTGAAGTAATGCAAAAGCTTTCAATAAGTACTTAACACCTTTTCGACGCTCTAAACGGCCTACATAAAGAATGGTTTTGTCGTCATCTTTGCTTTTTTCGGTTTGAACTTGATGTTTGTATTTGCCTAAATCTATTCCGTTGGGAATGATTGTTATTGGCATTTCAGTAAGATTAGATGCATATTCTGCACCCGAAGAAGAAACTGCCGTTAATACATCTAGATATTTCATGACTGATTTAAGGTAGGGACTCACCGCTTTAATCATAGATCTACTCATTATTGATTCAGGTACTTTGGCGTGGAAAGTAGCTATGTTCACAGAATTAGAAAGCTGCAAAATCTGCCTACTCAAGAGCGGCACCCATGGCTCGTGGAAATGTAATACATCGAAGTTTTCTTCTTCGAGCATTTTCTGTATTATTTCTTCGTCGCCATTGGAAGATACTTGTGTAGTGGTGTGAGAAGGAGACCTAAAATCGGTGGAAACACCGACAAAAATAACACCGTCTATGTGAATTTGATCAGCCCCTCTGGGTTTAGGTGTAATGATGCGCACATCATGTCCACGAGATTCTAAACCGTTTTTGAGAGCCAAAATAACCTCTAGAACACCACCGTGTTTATTTATGTTATAAGGGCAAACTAATCCAATTTTCATCTGTTTATTATACCATTGTTACTTTCTTTCTTGAGCCAGTATTCTTCTAAGGCCTCTAGGGAGCATCACGCTAGCAGCTTTTTTGTCTGCCAATACACTTGGGGTGTGATTCTTACTGTCGGCGATATATTCTTTAAAATCTTTGTAGGCAATCTGCATGTGCTGTTTCACTATATTTGGATCAAAATAACTATCGCTGCCAGCTCGGACGTGTTTTATTGGTATATTTATCCGTGACTCGCAATTATTTAGTGAAAAAAATTGGCTGCAAGTAATCCAATGAGTCCGAATATCATTACTGCGCCAAGCCTTAATTTCATAATCTAAAGTATTTGTAATTTCATCATCAGAAGCTTCTATAAATTTCTGCTTAGAGTTTGGCATATTTTTATACAAATAACTGATAATGAATTTACGTAACACGAAATGTCTCACAAAGAATGAAATAAATTTAGTACCTAATATACGAGTAAGGACCAAGAATGTTTGGCGTCTACGCAGGGAATACACAAAATCGTCTTTATGAGTAAAACCCATCAAACTAACAACTAGTTCTACCTTTTTTTCCAGATCAGGATATTTCTGTAGCATTCTAGTCACCACAACAAATCCAAACGATATGCCCACAATTGTAATTTTTTTACGTTTATAGGTCAGCTTGATATACGAAGCCAGATAATCGGCATATCCATCTATATCAATAGCCTTATTTATCTTGTCAAAACTATCCATGCCTCCAAACCCAGGCATATCAGGCATAGTAACGTTGCCGTATGTACGTAAGTTTTCTACCAAGCCCCACCACCGCTCAAGAGTTGCATGATGACCATATATAAGTAAAATCTCACGCTTCTTTTTATTGGAAGAATTGGCTTTTAGCATACGGCCTTCAAGACCGTTTATATATAAAGGCAATATGTGGTCAGTAGGACTAGTTAGTATTTTTTTTGGCATTATTAGGGCTGCAATGAATTTATATATATTTTAACATATAAATGTATGTTGGTCGATATCGTTAATAAAACTCATAAATCATAGAATTAAGTTGTTAAAATGCCCTAAATAATGTAAAATCAATCTGTTACGGTGGGGCGTGGCCAAGTGGTAAGGCACTGGTTTTTGGTACCAGCATTCGGGGGTTCGAATCCCTCCGCCCCAGCCACGATTTGCACCTAACAAGAACCGATTGCATAATATGCTTACTCAATCTGTTAGGCACAAATCTTACTAAAGCATCAAACCGGCTGAATTGCCGGTTTTAAGGTCTGTTAGCAATTCATTAAATACTGGTCTACATCCAGATTCTTTGGCGGAGTGGCTTTCGTGTTTAGTTTCCACGACGTTAAGACCATCACGTTCAGCAAATGCCAACATCTCTTTTAACTGCGAATCGATCGACATCGCTTGCCGTTCATCTTACTCACTCGAATTTCGAGCATAAAGACAATATTTTACATCTGTTATTAGTGGATTCATACAGGTACAAGGTACCGCAAAGAATTATTAAGCCTAGCTTTTACGTTTGAATGTTCGAGTAAATGTTACCTACAATGGTTTTTATATCTATAAAAGGGTTATAATAACCAGTATGAAAATTAAACAGAGTACGCCGTATGCACCTTTACTAATAGAATCCATGCGTTCTCTAGGTTATTCCTTTGATACGGCAATTGCTGATTTGATTGATAATAGTGTTAGCGCGCAAGCAAAAAACATTAGTATTCTACTCGATCCTTCGGATGATCCACAGCTTATAATTTTTGATGACGGTAATGGTATGGGCTCCGAAACATTAGAAGAAGCACTGCGTTTTGGAAGTCGAGGGCCTAACGAAACCCGAAGTGAGTTCGATCTTGGTCGATTTGGACTTGGACTTAAATCCGCTTCACTATCTCAATGTAGACGACTTATTGTTGCAAGTAAGCATGACGGGGCTCTCTGTTGCTATTCTTGGGACTTAGATGAAGTCGAGAAGACAGGTGATTGGTCAGTATTAGAATATTCACAAGATGAAATTATTCAACTTCCTAATATTAGCCTATTTGATTCAGTAGAATCAGGCACCTATGTCTTACTTCAGAATTTTGACAGAATTTCTGCTTCTTCTAATGACGTAAAGAAGACCCTTGATACTCTAATCGAAACAGCGGAAGATCATTTATCATTAGTTTTTCATCGTATTATTTCAGAAGACAAAGTCAGTATTTTTATTAATGGCCGACTTATCGAGCCGAAAGATCCCTTTTTAGAAAATCATAAGTCTACACAACGTTTACGAGAGCAAAGCATTGCTATAGACGATAAAATGATCACCCTACAACCCTACATTTTGCCTCACCGGAATAAGCTATCTAGAGAAGATTTAAAAAAAGTTGGAGGCGCAGACGACCTTCGGACAAATCAAGGCTTCTATATTTACCGTTGCAAACGACTTATCATCTGGGGAACTTGGTTTAGATTGCTGAGCAAAGAAGAGTTGAATAAATTGGCACGCGTAAAAGTTGATATACCCAATTCAATCGACGAAATTTGGAGTATTGATGTGAAAAAAAGTACAGCAAATTTACCAGAGAAAATTAGAAAAAATCTATATGGGAGTATTAAGGAATCAGTTTTTGGTAGCAAGAAAGTAATTGAGTACCGAAGTAAGCTTCGTAGAGACGAAGATATTCATTACGTGTGGCAAAGACTTACGGAAAGAGATGGTAGCATAGCTTATTCAATCAATCGAGATTTGCCTCAAGTTCAAATGTTAACCGAAAACTTAGACAAAAATGGTATGCGAGTGCTTGAAACGCTTTTGCAAAATGTAGAAAATAACTTTCCGGCAAGTAGCGTATATCTTGATGTAGCAGATGGTGATTTACATTCATCGGTTGAAGATATAAATAAGTTGGCGGATGATCTCGAGGCTCAGCTACTATATGCAGAGCAGCTTGGGTTTACTCATGATGAGCTTCTAAGCGTTTTACTTAAAACGGAGCCATATTCAAGGAACGAACAGTTGATAAATATGTATTCTAGAAGTCAGGAAAATAAATGAGTAGTGAAATTAAGAAATTTAAAGACATTGTCGGCAATATGGTAGGCATTGGAAACTCAGACTTATTGATTAGTGATACAGATGTAGATAAAGCCATCGAAGATTTGTATTCCATTCGAGATAAAATGGGGATCAAAATTTCTGAAGCTGAGAAGGTTAAAGCAAGGAATGAATTACTAGCTAATATTAAAGTTAGACTTGAACCTGGCGTAGCAATTGTACCCACCGACCATAAAAAATGGTTTGAAGAGAGTAAGAATGAAATTATTTTTGAATATTGGGATAGATTTAAGACATATCTAGCTCAAGATAAAGGCATTGAATTAAACGTTATCTCAAAAATGGACAAAGTCTCAGATCAAGTAGTCGATCTGCTTGGCGACCCTAGGCGCGAAGAAGAAGAGCAGCGTCGTGGCTTGATAATCGGAGATGTTCAATCAGGCAAAACAATAAATTATAGCGGTATTATCTGCAAAGCTGTTGATGCCGGTTTTCGTATTGTGATACTTATGACAGGAACTACTAATGATCTTCGCTCCCAGACACAAATACGTTTAGACGAAGCGTTTTTGGGTATTGATACAAGGGCAGCTGCTAAAGGAGGTGGGCGAGTTTTAGTTGGAGCAGGAAAATACAATCCGATCCCAACACCGATCGCATTTACATCTGTAGAAAAAGATTTTAGCATTAGTGCAGTTAGGCAAATGACAACATCTCTGTCCAAAAACGCAAACGATAAACCAATGTTGTTTGTTATTAAGAAAAATGTTTCGGTTCTTAAAAACCTTCTCGAATGGATGGAGTCCTCTGGCAAATATGGAGATCAAAAAATTGATAACTCAGTGCTTGTCATTGACGATGAGGCTGATTACGCTTCAATTAATACGAAAATAGCAGGTTCGGAACGAAGCAAAACAAACTATTTGATTGAAAAAATACTAAATATGTACCGATTTGCTAGCTATTCAGGCTTTACTGCTACACCTTATGCAAACATTTTCATCGATCCCGAAACCGACGAAGAATTGAATACAGAAGGACTTTTTCCCAAAGATTATATTTACTCTCTGAATTCACCAGACACTTACATAGGTGCTAGAAATATTTTCCCCAAAAATGCCACTTACCATTTTATCCTTCGAGATATAGAAGATGGTGAAGAATTTTATCCGTCTAAACACAAAAAAGACGATGACTTTAGTGTCCTGTCGGAAAGTTTAAAAAAGGCTGTGCGTACTTTCTTAATAGCTAATGTCATAAGGGATTTACGAGGAGATAAGACTGAACACAGGTCGATGATGATCAATGTTACCCGTTTTATTAATACGCAGAAGCTCGTCAGGAAAGCAGTTGCAGACTATGTAGGAGATATAAAGAGATCGATCAAAACTTACGCGTTTCTACCCCAAGAAAAAGCGTTACTAGACGAAGAGTTGAATTTACTTTCTAAAACTTTTGCAGACGAATATTCATCACTTGATTTCTCATGGGAACAAATACAGGTAAATCTATTCGGGTCAGTTAATGAAATTGAGGTACTTGCTACCTATGGCGGCGGTGATGATCTCAATTATCACGAGAACCCAGATGGTCTCAGAGCAATAGTTGTAGGAGGGATGAGACTTTCTCGCGGTTTGACGCTTGAAGGTTTAATTGTAACTTATATTTATCGTAACTCAATGGCATATGACACCCTAATGCAGATGGGGCGTTGGTTTGGCTACAGACCAAACTATGGTGATATTTGCCGAATTTGGATGGATAAAAATAGTCAAGACTGGTACGAATATATATCAGATGCAACGGACGAATTACGTGCAGAAGTAAAACGCATGCGTGATATTGAATCCACGCCTTTAGACTTTGGCCTTAAGGTACGTAATGACACTGATATGAAGCTTACGATCACCGCACGAAATAAAATGCGAACTGCCAAAGAGAAATCTATCAATGTTTCGCTAAGTAAGGCGTACATTGAAACGGCTTTCATTCATAACGATGCGAAAAAGAATAAAGCAAATCTAGCTGCGGTAAGTAACTTGATCAACAGCACTAATTTTGATAAATCAGACAATCAATATATAGCAGAACACGTTGATAAGAACTTAATAGTAAGATTACTTGAAACTATTGATATGCCGCCTACAAACGTACAATTTGACCCACTCTCGGTTGCTAATTTTATAGAGCAATATGCAGGTGACGAGCTCAATGATTGGAATGTGGCTATAAAATCAGGAGATCACAAAAAAACTTACACCCTGCCGAACGGAATTTCAATCAACCCAAATGATCGTTTGTTTGAATTAATTAGAGAAGATTGTGTTGTAAGAATGAATCGACGCAGGCTAGGAAGCCAAGGAGATGCGAAAACAGGTCTTAATATTGCCCAATTAGAATTGGTAAAAGAGATTGTCACAAGTAATCCAAATCGTAATTCATCGAATATTAACGACAAGGACTACTTCGCAATCAGTCGAAAACCACTGCTCCAAGTTTATTTTATTCAGCCTCGTCAAAAAAGCGAAGACTGGGATCGCCTTGCAGAATTTGATTCAATCCCATTAATAGGTTTTAGCGTTGGTATACCACCACTTGGTGACATTAAAACAAGGAATATTAGATATCAGATTAACAAAATACATCAGGACTTTGGTGGCATCGAGGAATTTGAAGATGAGTAATCCTATTGATCGTATTAGAAAGCTTCTCGAAGACCACACTAATGAGTCCTACCAGAGATATAGTGCAGAACACCCCCTAGATATTTATCTGGGTACTGACCAATATGGCCGCAAAAGTTTGGCATTAATAATTGACGCTCGACGAGAAAGAATTACTTCAACTAAAACCATTGATGCTCAATTTTTTAAACGTGATGACGGACAGCTAATGCTAGTATTCTCACTTATTGACGATCAATTAAAAGACATCTTTTATAAGTTTTGTGAGGACATTATCGAGAGTACTAGATTAAGCAATCAGGTAGAAGGATTTGCACCTGTCGTGGATCGTTGGAACACATGGATTAATTTTTTTTCAAAATCAGTACTCCCACTTTCAGAAAATGAAGTACTAGGTTTAGTCGGAGAAATATATTTCTTGCAAAATGTGATGATTGAAAAGTATGGTAAAGAACTTGCGTTAGACTCTTATATAGGTACAGATCGGGCGCATAAAGATTTTGAGGTAAAAAACACTTGGTATGAAATCAAAACCATTCACAACGGAATTCGAGCCGTTAAAATAAGTTCAATAGAACAACTAGATGCACCTAATCCAGGCAATCTTGAGATAATTACATTTGACCAAAGCACAGCAACGTATGAGGGTAATATTACCTTAAATAAACTGATATCAGGCTTCAGGAGTACCCTAGAACGCAAATGGCAGCTTCTGTTTGATGAAAAAATGCGTAGAGCAAGTTATATAGAAGATGAACGTTATGACGAATATAATTTTGTGTTTGTAAGAATTGACGAGTATTCCGTAGCTGATGATTTTCCAAAACTAACCAAAGAATTACTTCCTATGGGCGTTACTAAAGCCAGTTACGAGATAGATATATCTGTAATCGAAAGGTTTCGAACGTAACTATGAATTTAGAAGATTTTCGCACAGATTGGGTAAGTGACTTACGGGTTGCCGCAGAAGCTAATCAAAGTGATCCTCATAGTGAGTTTGTTATTGATGCAATTGATCAGCTTCAAGAAGCAGAAGAAGTTGAAAACGTTGAACTTGGTTACTTCGAGGGCATTGGACCAAATAGAACCAAACTAATGGTCGACGGCTATGCTTTTGATGTCGTTGATAAATCATGTGTCTTACTTCTGAGCGATTTTTCGAACAGTGGCGATCTCCAAACGCTTACTCGAACTGATATTGATCGACTATATAACAACATGCGTAATCTTTTAGAAGCTTCCCTTAATGGCTATATTGTAGCTAACAAATTCGAAGAGAGTAGCATTGGATATACCTTTGCAGTTGAAGCTAAACGACTTTTCGATAATGGTGAAATATCCAAGTTTAGGTTTTACATTCTTACCGACAAAAAGCTCAGTGAAACGGTAAAGAATATCCGAAAGGAACCCATAAATGGTAAGAGCGTAGACTTAAATGCATGGGATATAAATCGTTTTTATCATTTATTTACTTCAACTCAAGGTAAGGAAGAAATTGAAATAGACGCCTCGACATTGCTTGGCGGTGGGATCCCATATGTCAGTGCTACCAAAGGAGAAGATTACTCTGCTTACCTCGCTGTAGTTCCAGGGCAGTTTCTTGCAGATATTTATCTTGAGTATGGTTCTAGGCTTCTTGAAGGAAATGTACGTTCATTTTTGAGCATACGTGGCAAAGTTAACAAAGCAATTCGCGGTACTATCTTACAGCACCCAGATCTATTCTTTGCTTATAATAACGGAATTGCAGCGACAGCAACATCAATTGAAACTACTAACATAAATGGTAACCATGTAATTACGAAGATTAATGATATGCAGATAATAAACGGCGGTCAGACTACTGCCTCGATTGCCAATGCTGTAATTCAGGATAAAGCTTCTCTTGAAGATGTGTATATACCGATGAAGTTATCTGTATTGGATCACGATAAAGCAAAAGATATGATCCCCAATATCTCCCGTAGTGCCAACAGCCAAAACAAGGTAGATGAAGCAGACTTCTTTTCTAACCATCCTTATCACGTGCGTATTGAGGAGTACTCTAGGCGAATACTTGCTCCACCAGTAGATGGGAATCAGTATCAAACAGCGTGGTTCTATGAACGTGCACGCGGCCAGTATGTACAAGAGCAGATGAAACTTACACGTTCAGAACGAAAACGCTACCAACTCAAAAACCCTAAGGCACAACTATTACGTAAAGTTGATGTTGCCAAGTTTATCAACTCATATGAACAGAAGCCACACATCGTAAGTCGAGGCGCTCAGTTCAATATGAGAAACTTCGCAGATTCTATTGGTAAACAATGGAGCCCGACTGATCAGAATACTAGCTTTAACGAATACTATTACAAGAAGTTAATTTCACTAGCCATAATATTCAAGACTACTGAGAAGATCGTAACTGCTCAGCAATGGTATCAGGAAATTAAAGCATATCGTGCGAACATTGTTACATATAGCATAGCTGTTATTATGCATTCGATTGAAAAGAAATACCCCGGTAAAACGATAGATTTTTTGCGAATATGGAATACCCAGTCGATTAGTCCACAACTTGAAGCTCAGATAGTTGAAACAACTCGTGAGGTATTTGACTTCATTACACGTGACGAGAGGCCAACATTAAATGTTACACAGTGGTGTAAGCAAGAAGACTGTTGGAAACGTGTACAGGAATACAATTTTACGATACTCGACAACTTTGCTGAATCGCTGGTGAATGCAAGCGATGAGCAAGAAGAAAAAGCTATTGCTCAGAAAGAGCAGAAAGTAAGCAATCAGATCAGTGCCGAAATTGAGATTATAAATCTGGGAACAGACTACTGGAAAAAAGTGTTAGATTTTGGCCGGAATGATAGGCTACTCAGTGAAATGGAAGATGGCCTTTTGAATGTAGCTGCTACTTTTGACACTACTGGTCGAGTTCCCTCGGACAAACAAGCAAAATTGATTATGCAAATTCGAAATCGCTTATTTGATGAAGGCTTGTCACGAAACATTTAATAGAGGTAAACACAAGGGGTATTGTGCTATAGTTATAACATATGCTTAAAGTAATTGAAACGTTCAGTGGAATTGGTGCTCAGTCAAAAGCACTTAAGAATATTGGGTGTAACTTTAAGATTATCGGAACAGCAGACTGGGACATACATGCGATCATTGCATATGATCTTATTCATAATGGTAAACAAGATTTATCTCTGTACGAAAAAGCTACTCGTGAAGAGATGCTACAAAAATTAAAGAAATATACCCTCAGTATTGACGGTAAAGTTGCAGCAGACTGGAAAAATGTCAAAATATTGAACATGAAAGTGCTAAAGAGGCTTTGCGCTGCCATTGATAGAACCAACAACTACGTAAGTGTAACCGATATGAACGGGGCACTCTTGCCTGTTGATATGGATGCACTAACTTATTCCTTCCCTTGCCAGGACCTATCTGTAGCTCATGCATGGCATGGTAAAACCGAGGGTATAGATCGAAGCGCAGCAAACCGATCTAGCCAACTGTGGGAAATTGAACGTATCTTAATGGAACGTAAAGCAAGCCCAAGACCAATGCCAAAATTTCTTCTAATGGAAAATGTACCCAATATAATTTCTAGTTCTCATAGCAAAAATTTTGATGAATGGAAGCAATCACTTAACGATCTAGGCTACTATAATCGTTTCAATCTACTCATTTCAAACAATTTTGGCACACCTCAAATCCGTAAAAGAGCATATCTAATGAGCTTCTATACGGGTGGCGATAAAAAGCTGGAATCTAAGCTGGATAAGTATTTTGCAACTAATAACTTAGAAGATGTACGCAAAAAACCTACAGAACTCTCTAAGTTTTTGAGGCTTAATTACGAAGAGGGCTCCTTTAGACAAGAGGCCGACGAATCAGTGCCTAACGACACCCCTTCACGTCGAGATATATTTATAAAGAGTGTTAAATTATTCGACGGCATAAGTTATTCTGGTTATGTTAAAACGATCACCACAAAGCAAGATCGAAGACCTTGCTCCGGTGTCATTGTGTATGACAATAAGCGCGTTGGTAAGAGCACATACAGATACTTAACGGCAAGAGAATGTCTTTTATTAATGGGGTTCGAAGATAAAGATTATGAAGCACTAATTGAAGGTAATTTTAAGAAAAATATAACGACAGACTTTTTCACTACGAGAAAGATAGTCAAGATGGCTGGCAATAGCATCGTCGTACAAGTATTAGAAGAGGTGTTCAAGCAAATGATATATGTAGATGAGCACATCCTCTCTAAGGCTACCGCCGAGTTACCGATCGAAGAGTTGCAATTAGTCGGAGAGCATAGCCTCGCTACAATCTAGTGGCATGCTACATCTCCTATGAGCATTTATGAATTTGATGACTTAGCGAACGCTCCATTGATAATCGATGCGGTATATAAAAGTAAAAGTACACTATTTGGAGACGGTCCGCTTGGTAAATTATTACCGAAGATAGGCAAT
The DNA here is from genome assembly GCA_037134095.1 of bacterium. GTDB lineage: Bacteria > Patescibacteriota > Saccharimonadia > Saccharimonadales > UBA4665 > RGVC01. The sequence goes on from JBAXMV010000001.1 coordinate 17,893, forward strand.
CAGGGTGGTTTTAGGTGTGTTAGAAGACAGGACAGAAGCGGTCAACTTGCGTACATTGTTTTGTACACCACTGGCACAGAAATAGATTGGCCTGATTCACTTGATGTGGAGACGGGTGTATGGCGTTATTTTGGCGACAACAGAACCCCAGGGAAGTCATTACACGACACTTCCGCTAAAGGTAATCTCTATTTGAGCGAGATTTTTGCTAAGATCGATTCGCCAACTGAAAGAGCTGATATACCTCCATTCCTAATTTTTCAGTGGGCCGGGAATCAATTTGACGCAAAGTTTCTTGGAGTAGCTGCGCCAGGTAACCCAAATATTCCACCAGATAAGGAATTGAATGCTATATGGAGATCAAAGAAAGGAAGTAGATTTCAGAATTATGAAGCGTACTTTTCAGTATTAGATACTGGCCGCGAAGAAATATCAAAAGAGTGGCTCAAACTCCTGATAAGTGATCATGAAAACAGTCTTTCATTTGCCCCTACGGCATGGAAGCAATTTATAAAATTTGGTAGACAGGGCGTTAAGCCTCTTTTATCACCAAGAGGCTCCGAAATTCCGAACAAAGAACAACAATTGCCTCAAGATCCAAGTGAAATAAAATTATTGCAGAAGATTCGAGACTATTACAAGGACAATCCATTCGATTTTGAGCTATGCTCTACAAAGATTGTCCAGATGATGGACAATAATTTTGGACTGTTTGAGTTAACTCGTCCATGGCGTGATGGAGGTAGAGATGCTATAGGAAAATATAGAGTTGGTAATAATCATAGTCCCTTGTTAGTTGAATTCGCACTTGAAGCTAAATGTTACTCGATGGACAATTCAGTTGGAGTCAAACCAATGTCGAGGTTAATCTCTAGGCTAAGGTATCGTCAGTTTGGTGTTTTAGTGACTACTAGCTACGTACACTCACAAGCATATAAGGAGATTGTTGAGGACGGTCACCCCGTACTGATAATAAATGCGGCTGATATTGCTAAAATTCTTCGAAGTCAAGGCATCAACCATCATAACGTCGACGTATGGCTCAGCCAAATTGGGCAAAACAACATAGAAAATGAGAAAGTCGATTAGTTATGACCATCTCCAAAACAGATTACATGATGTTCCTCAAGCAACCTGCATGGTTGTGGCTAAAAAAGAATGACCCAAAAAAATTGCCACCAATTGATGAAAACACCCAGGCTTTATTTGATGCAGGTCATCAATTTGAACCTTATGCTGAATCATTATTTCCTGAAGGCGCTACGATTGGTTTTTCTGATTACAAAGAATATCTATCATTGCCGCAGAGAACACAAGATGCAATTAATAAGGGTGAACCTGTTTTATTTCAACCTCGTTTTGAATGGCTAGAGTTTACTTGCATATGTGACATAGTTAGCTTTGTAGTTGATAATGAAGTCGATCTCTATGAGATAAAAGCCAGCACTAGCGCCAAAGTCGAACACGAATTCGATCTTGCATTCCAGACTGCGGTGCTTGAAGGAGCGGGTCTGAAGGTACGAAACATTTTTGTTATTCACGTCAATAACCAGTACGTTCGAAATGGTCCGGTTGAGGCAGACAAGATAACAATCATCCAGGATGTAACGAAAAAGGTTCGTAGCAGGGATGAAGTTACTGCCAAAAATATGTCGCTTGCTGTAGCTGCAGCTAAGCAGAAAACCATGCCCGATCCTTCCCCGACGCTTGCCAAGCTGGGCTCAAAAAACGATTGGCTTCAAGTTTATGAAAATATTGTGCCTCAAGCACGTATTGAATACCCTGCCAATACTAGACCTACGATCAAGCACGAATATATAAAAGCATTCTTGGAAGATCTTACGTATCCACTTTACTTTCTTGACTATGAAACCATGAAGGGACTTATCCCTTACTTTGATGGACATCGACCATACCAACAAGTTCCGTTCCAGTATTCGCTCCACATTATTCAGGAGCTTGGAGGAGATGTTGAGCATCGTGAATTCTTACACCGCGAAAATTCAGATCCCTCACGATCACTAGTTGAGAAACTAATATATGATGTAGGCAAAGAAGGCACTATCTTAGTTTGGTACGAACAATTTGAAAAGAGCCGTAACAGCGAGCTTGGTGAAATGTACCCAGAATATATTCAAGATATGGAATCTATAAATGACAGAGTTGTTGATCTAATCATTCCATTTAAGAAGAAATGGTACGATGATCCCCGCTTTGAAGGCAGTGCAAGTATTAAACATGTACTGCCAGTACTATGCCCAGACTTAAGCTATAAATCATTAGGGATACAAGAGGGCGGATCCGCACAACGTCTTTGGATGGAAGCTGTGCTAGACGATAAACGCTCTGATCAAAAGGAAACAATACTCAGTGACCTAATTGAATACTGCAAACTTGATACATTAGCCATGGTAGAAATATTCAAAAAGCTCTTGGAGGTAACATGAGCGACAGCACAATATGTAAAAATTGCGGGCATGACGAGTCAAAATGTAATCCAGATGAGACATATCGCTGAGCAAAAGAACTGATTGGATTTAAGAAAACAGCATCTGCTGCACTATTACAGCGCGATCTTAAAATAAGCTACGCCATGTCCGCTGAGATACTAGAAAAGCTAGAGTCCTAAGGACTAATTGGCCCAGCAATCGAATTGACGGCAAAGCAACAATGAATGGTTAGCGAGGCTTTAACAGCAAAATTGCAGATAGAATGAATTTAACTATCGAGTGCATTCGTCTCTATTATCTTGCAAAGGATAGCCCACTATTTAGTACTCTGAAACGTCATGGCAACTTTTTTGATATATTTCAGGATTTCAGGGGCTTCGATGAGTTCTTTTTGCTACAAGATGCTGTATCCGAAGACTTTCAATCAGTAAATATCGCTGTGCCTTTTGATGAATTTATGTCACCGCCAATTCCAAAAAACCTAGATGAGTATAGGAATTATCTGGATTCGACGGCAGAATTTGTGATAAAAAGAGGTCAAAGAATTGAGAAATATGTAAAGAGTGCATAAGCCTTTTTACGGTTTCTCAAATGTATCATTTACACTTTAAAATGTTCTAGACCAGTACGCTCAGCCAGTTTTAAACTCGTCAGTTGGACGAGTTTTTTATTTGACGTGGATTTAAGAAGCGGGTATTGGTAGTGGCTGGTTGCAGGTGTTGGGATTGATTTGTTGGGTGAAACGATCGTTGATCCAGTTGATTACGTTGGGAGAGATTACAGATGGAATTTGCTGGTGCGATACATTGTTAATCCATAAGGTGTTGATGTTTGATCCGGCTGCACAAGCTCTAGATATGTATTGTGCTGTGGTAGCCGGCAAAACTACTTGATCGCTCAAGCTTTCACTTATCTGAATTGGAATTGTTTTAGGCAGTACTGGCGCCGTTTGCATTTTTATAATATCTTGCCAACGTGAATTATTTAAGAAATCTGAAGTGAAGAATCTCTGACCAGTTTTTTGTCGAACTATTCCGCTCACGGAAGACTCAGCTATACATTGTCGGCTCAGCTTCACATATTGATCCTGTACCTTACTGTTGATTATATTGTAGGTACTTAGCGTAGGATAGGCAGTCTTCCAACCTGCAACAAGTTGCGGTCCAATTACCCAGCTGGCTAGAGTGTCGTATTGTGCATTTAATAAGGATTCAAGTTGAGCTGCAGGTGCAGATGCTGATGTTCCTACAAGTTGGTATTCTGGCATATATTCAGAAGCATAAAGTGAACTGAAAAGTGCCGAATGACCTCCTTGAGAATGACCCCAAATTGCATACTGTTTGCTGCTATTATTATTCGCAATATAGCTTACTGCGCGTACGCTATTTAATACATCATGAGCCTCAGATTTACCAACCAAATACTCGCTTATTCCTGGCGTGCCTAAACCTGCATAATCAGTTGCGGTCACTATCCAGCCTTTAGCCAGCATACTACTAATCCAAGGTAGTCTCGATGATGATACTGGTTGTTCCTGCCTAGATGGAGCACAGTTATCGCCTCCGCCCAATGTGCCATGAGCCCAAGCTACCACTGGATGGGGAGAAGCAGCAATCGTGGCCGGCACAAAAATCATTCCTGAAGTAAATGTAATATCATCATTGGCTTTTTGGGTCCTATAAAGTACACGGTAAGCCGTACCATTTTCGATGCCTGTTTGAATAATCTCTTTGCGGAGTATTTCCCCTAAAGGACCTTGCGTCTGTAATCCGGTAGTATCATAAAATCCGCTTATGGATTTTTGAAACTTATCTATCTTGTATGAATTCCAGAAATATACGCCTGCACTAAATACAATAATAGCTAAAATAAATATTAGTACGCGTTTGAACATTTTATGCACATGTTTTTTATTATTTTGCTTATGCATACTCATATTCTACTCTATAAGCCTGCTAGCTAAAATGTTTATTTTGCTTACTAAATACTGTTAAAAAGAAAAACCTAGTAAAAGCTTTTTTGTTGAATAACTATCATCTTGCTAGAATGTCAAAAAGGAGCACTAAGATATGAGTGAGATATTGCATAGAGTTTATGAACATTCTGATGCTGCTAAATCAAAAATAGCTGTTGGTCTAGCGATGGTAGCCGTTGCGGCAACTGTCCCAGCTACAGCTGAAGCTGGATCTGCAACATCTGATTACAATGGAGTAGCAGGTATTTTTCACCAACACGTAGGGTATAACCGAGCCACTGGTGAAGCAAATTGTACTATAGATCTCGATACCTATGATTCACAGCGTAAATCTTTTATCACGATTTTACGTGTTCTTAAATATCAAAAAGGGAAATGGCTACAAGACAATAAATTTCCAGAAGTTGATAAATTTGTCTCTTATAAAGACAATACCACCCACGTATCAGCTACATCAAAGGCTCATTACAATAAAGCTACTGTCAAAAAAGAAGCCGCAAAATATCCAATACGTTTATCTTGTGAGCATGGTGAAGGCGGAATTTCTGTCGGACTTTAGACAATAAAAATTAAACGTTATAGCTGCCTGAGCTAGTTGTGCCACCTTGGCCTGTCCAATTGGTGTGATGCATTTCGCCTTTTGGTGTGTCTATACGTTCATAGGTGTGTGCACCAAAATAATCACGCTGGGCTTGGAGTAGGCTGGCAGGTAATTTAGCGCTGCGATATCCGTCATAGAATGAAAGGGCAGAGCTCATAGCTGGCAACGGTATTCCGGCCAATGCTGCTGTAGCAACAGTTTTCCTGAGTGAATCTTGGGAAGTAGTTAATTCTTGCACAAAGAATGGGTCAATTAGCAAATTGGTGAGTGCAGGATTTGTCTCGTATGCTTCTTTTATTTTACCCAAGAAACGGCTTCGTATGATGCAGCCACCGCGCCACATTAATGCAATGCCGCCGTAATTGAGATCCCAGCCATATTCTTTGGCTGCAGCACGCATGAGCATGTAGCCTTGGGCGTAACTCACTATTTTAGCTGCATATAGAGCCTGTCTGACGCTTTCAATGAATTCTTCGGCGTTGTTTTCGAGTTTACTACTTGGACCTTGTAAGATAGCTGAGGCTGCCACACGTTCATCTTTGATAGATGACAAACATCGAGCAAACACTGCTTCTGATATTAATGTTACTGGCTGGCCTAATTGAGCTGAATCGACGACTGTCCATTTACCGGTACCTTTTTGTCCAGCGGTATCCATTATTTTGTCTATTAGAGATTCGTCATTTTCCTTAAAGGCCAAAATATCGGCTGTTATTTCTATGAGATAACTATCTAATTCACCTTTATTCCATTCATCAAATATCTGAGCAATACGGTCATTACTCAGACCTGCGTATTTTTTCAATAAATCATATGCTTCACAGATTAACTGCATATCACCATATTCAATGCCGTTATGAACCATCTTTACGTAGTGGCCAGCACCGCCTTGCCCAACCCAGTCGCAGCAGGGAACATCGTTATCAACTTTGGCAGATATTTTCTGAAATATGTCCTTTACGTATGGCCAAGCCTCGGGTGATCCTCCAGGCATAATTGATGGTCCATGGCGAGCGCCTTCTTCGCCACCGGAAACACCGGTGCCTACGTATAAAAGCCCTTTAGAACTAACGTATTTCTCTCTACGTGAAGTGTCTGTATAGAGCGAGTTGCCGCCATCAATGATTATGTCGCCTTTTTCTAGCAGCGGGATTAACTTGTCGATTTCTTGGTCAACCGCATCGCCAGCTTTAATCATCAACATTATCTTACGCGGGGATTTGAGTGATGATACTAACTCTTCAAGCGAATGTACACCAACAACATTAGTATCTTTTGCTTCATTGGCAATAAATTCGTCTACTTTTGAGGTCGTCCGATTATAAGCAGTTACTACATAACCGTTGTCGTTCATGTTTAATATTAAGTTTTGGCCCATAACGGCCAATCCTACTACGCCTATATCTGATTGATTTTTTTGGTTTTCGTTCAAAATTTACCCTCCGTTGTTCATACTATATTAGTATAAACTTTTTTTGGATAAATCGCACTGTATATAGGGCTAGTTAGCAAGGAATATTTTGGGTTTTAGCAAATTGAATTGCTATTTCACGCTTAGCGTTATTGGCAACGGCTAAATCTTGAGCAAGTTGAGTGGGCTTAGCTGAAATATCTTCGATTGGTGTTTTGGCAATAACATCTGAACACTGGTGATTATTGCTCATAGTATTTACATCAAAATGTGGTGTTAGATTACTAAGTTTTGCATTTGCAGGGTAGCAAGATACTTCGTTTGCGGCCGCGAGCTTAGAGCTTTTTGCATAAATCTTTGCATTATCGCTCAAATATTTATAATTTTCAGGTAAATTCGGCTCATATATTCCTCCTCCAGGGCCTACTATTTTAGCCGCCTTAGAATAGTAGGTAGATTCAGCCTGTAATTCTGCCGAACAAGCACCATGAGACTTCAAACTATCTACGTTTTCGAGCATTTTGTATCGATAAAAATTTTTACTATTGGTAACAGCAATTTCGTGGCCGGCCTTATCATTTCGGACAGCCATTGAATTGCCGCCCTCATAAACACCAAAAGTAGTTGCGGCTATAGCAATTCCTGCTAAAAGCTTTCCAGCGGGGGTTTGAACGTAGCGTTTAGCGCTCTCCATATATTGAGCTATGGTTTCTTTAGGGGGCATATTATGCAATTTGGACATCACGCTATTTTAAACTATTTATTGCTTATGGTCAATAGTTTCATGGATTATTTGTCACGGTTATAACTAAGGTCTATAATCAGGCAAATGAATCTGACAGAAAATATCGACAAAGCAATTCGAATAAGCGCTAGAGCACATCAAAAACAAAGCAGGAAGGGCTCTAATACGCCTTATATAGTGCATCCTTTTGCAGTAATGTGCATTGCGAGCCAGTTTACGGACGACGAGAGCACCTTAATCGCTTGCTTGCTACACGATGTGATTGAAGATGTCTCCGAGGAATACAGTCAGCGAGCCATGGTAAATGATTTTGGCCAACATGTGGTAGATATAGTAATTGGTGTCACAAAACAACCTGATATGGGTGATTGGCACGCAACTTGCGAAGCCTATCTAACAAATCTAGAAACAAATGCACCTGTTGAATCTGCTGTCGTATCAGTTGCCGACAAAATACATAATATAATGTCTATCCTAGAAGATTATCAAACACAGGGTGAAAAAATTTGGGATATATTTTCGGAAGACAAACAATCACAACTATGGTGGTTCAAATCAACCAGAGAAGTTGCTGGCAAAATGATACCTGAAAACAAAATATTAGATCTTTTTGACGAATATATTGCCAAAATCGAAAACATTATAAATCGATAATTTATAACTTACTCAAACGATCGCGTAAATCCTGAGGCAAAATTTCGGCAGCCGCTTTCTCGTCGGCGATTACGCTAGGAGCATGCATTTTTGCATCTATCTTAATGTGCAGTACATCTTTGTATATTTCCGATAAATGCTTCTCCACTTTGTTGTTGTCAAAAAAGTGATCTTCACTGACACCAACGTGCCATACAGGTAGATCCACTTTGACCTTGCTATTTTTGAGGGTAAGTATGGCTACTGTTGTGTAACACCAAGTACGAACATCATTGATATGCCACAAGGTAACCTCGGCAGCTTTAATGGCATCAATCTCTTGCTTGGATCCGGCTTCCTTAAATTTATTTTTAGCATTATGCGTTTTACCATAAAATGCATTCAAAAATAGTGGGTGAAGGGCGATATGCCTAAATATTATAGAAGGTACTTTATGAGACAAAATACGTGTCGCTTGTATATACACTTGTTTGCGCACAGGGCTTAGAGTGAAGTCTTCTTGATTTACAAATCCAACAATACTAACAACTATCTTAATCTGTTTGTGCAATTCGGGGTGTCTTTGGAGCATTCGAGTACTCACTGCAAAGCCAAAGCTCATACCGGCTATCGTAATCTCTTCGTCTTTGAAGTGTTTTTTTATAAATTTGGCTAAGTAATCAGCCATGTTATCTATATTCGGCTTTTTGCCAATTTTGTAGAAACTATCCATTCCGCCGAAACCTGGTAAATCTGGCATCGTAACAGAACCATAATTACTAAGAGCCAGCATCAATCCCCACCATCGTTCGATACTTGAATGATGGCCATAAATAAAAAGAAGTTTATTTTTAGAAGCACTCTTTGCTGGTAGATCCAACACTCTACCGTTCATTCCATCAATATTTATATTAGAAATGTATTTTTCGGGGATATCAATATTATCCATACAACTTATGCTCCCAAAATACTTACTGACCTAGCAATAACTAGTGCGAGCGTAAAAACAGATACAACTGATTGGGCAGCCATGAGATATTTGGCTTGTCTGGTTATGGGCCTGCAGTCCGCTGGCGCAAAATTAAGAGCATTAGTTACAGAAAGGTATAAATAATCACCAAACTCTGGTGACCAGTTAGGGAATTCTGATTTCATGTCTTGTTGCGTAAATTGAAAATCTTTATCATGTTTTGACCATCTTTTACCGCTGAGTCCTGGGCTATCAATTTCCCAGTACCACAAACAGAAGACGATTATATTAGTAAAGAAAATAACAACGGCAGAAGCAAGTAACTGTTTGCCGTCAGTTATCTTGTTTTCCACAATTAATGCCTTCAAGACAGCAGACAGAGCAATAATATTAGCTACAGTCAGAATAGCCAAAAACACCACTGACACATTATGATCTAATGCTCGAGCTTGGCTCTTACGAGAAGTGGCCAACAAGCCCAAAACGGCTGCTAAAAATACTTCTACTGCGATAATTGTGTAATGTGCCTGGGGTAACAAAGTATTACTAATTCTCGCAGCAGCTACTTGCAAAGCTATTGCAATAAATAGAGTAGCCTGGGCTTGAATTAATTCTGTATTTTTTATTCTACGCTGCATAATTGTTAAGTTTACGCGTCAATGACAAATTTTGCTATAGTATTAATATGTCTCAGCTCAACATAAATATTGACCAAAAAAAAGCACTGAGTATTACTCTGGCAGTCATGTTGGTAATTGGCTTTTTGTTCCTAAAACCATATTTTACAATTATTATTTTTGCCGGAATCATTGCTTTCTTGTACGGACCTTTTTATGATAAGCAGCTCAATCGAACTAGTAGCAAAGGCAAAGCCACCCGAAGAACCTTAGTTTATATCGCAATAAGCTTGATTATCCCGATTTCCATCATAATTTATGTTTGCTACTTACAGGCAAATCAAATAGCACATCAAACAAATTTCTCTAACCTCAGCGATACTACTTCGCAATTAGTTGGTAAAACTAATGACACCCTAGTAAAACTGAAAGTAGACTTCCGCATAGACTCTGAGCATATCCAAGCGGCAGCTGAAAAGGGCATCCGCAACTACGGTAGTAAAATAGTTTCATCAATACCGGGTTTATTTAGCAGTTTTGCTGAAGTATTTACTAAAATAATCATATTCCTCTATGTTTTGATAGCCTTGCTGCAAAATCGTAAAAAACTAGGACATACTCTGCGCGAAATAAGCCCTGTCGGTTCATCAATAACCGATACATATATCAAAAAGGCAGAATCTATGACCAAAGGCATGGTCAAAGGACAATTCATAATAGCTTTCCTTCAAGGCTTAACGGATGCTAGCCTACTTGCTATTGCTGGGCTACCTCACCTATTCTTTTTCTTTTTGATATTCTTGACCGCAATATCAATTATTCCACTCGGTGGAGGAATAGTAGCGATTCCAATAGGCGTAATCATGATTGCAACTGGTCATGTGTGGCAAGGCTTGCTCGTAATAATAGGCCATGTAGTAATTGTTACTAACATCGACAACGTGTTAAGACCAAAATTAGTACCAAAAGACGCCAAATTAAACGGCGCCCTAACTATACTCTCGGTATTCGCCGGCATTAAGGTATTTGGCTTCTTAGGAATTGTGGTAGGACCGATAATTATGATCCTCATAACTACTACTGTAAATGTTTACTTACAAGTTTTTGACAAGAAATCAGCAACGAATATCGATTCCTAGAACGACAGTCTTAGGAAAAACATTGGCTACACTATATAATAGGTATTAACGGATGAGTAAAACAATAATAAAAGCTGATAAGCTAGTGAAAAAATTCGGTGATTTTGTCGCCGTGAACGAAATATCCTTCGAAGTTAAGCAAGGCGAGATTTTTGCATTCTTGGGACCAAATGGTGCAGGCAAAAGCACCACTATCAAGATGCTCACAACCATGCTACATCCTACAAGTGGAATATTAGAAATGGCTGGCCATGACGTAACTACAGAACGAGATTCTGCTAGAAAAACCTTTGGAATAGTTTTTCAGGATCCAAGTTTAGACGAAGAATTATCAGCATTCGAAAATATGGATCTACACGGTGTTCTATACAGTATTCCTAAAAAAACTAGATATAAACGAATAGAAGAATTATTAAAGCTAGTTGAGCTATGGGATCGCAAAGACACTATGATCAAAACTTTTTCTGGTGGTATGAGACGCAGACTAGAAATTGCACGAGGACTTTTACATGAACCAAAGATTCTTTTTCTAGATGAGCCAACGCTTGGATTAGACACACAAACCCGTAATTTAATGTGGGAATATGTTCGCAAACTCAGTAACGAAAAAGGTATGACAATATTCTTTACTACTCATTACCTTGAAGAAGCAGAAGATATTGCTCAAAAAATCGCTATTATCGATAACGGTAAGATCATTGCCAGAGGTACAACCAAGGAACTGTGCAAAGAAACCAAAACTGAAACCCTAGAAGAAGCTTATTTGAAGCTCACCGGTAAAACTACTCGTGACGAATCAAGCGCCGACAATAATGGTCTCAATTTTAAGACGGCAATGAGAAACAGGAATCTAAGGTAACTCATGGAAATAATTTACGCACTTTGGCTCAGACAAGTTAGACGCTACACCAGGAGTAGCTCTAGACTAATAGGTACTCTTGGGCAACCGCTGTTGCTGCTCTTAGCCCTTGGCTATGGCATCGGTGCGATCTATCGCAAAGCCGGTGAAGGCGACTATTTGGCCTTTTTAGTGCCCGGCATAATAGCGCAAACTGTATTACTATCAGGAATATTTTGGGGCTTGATCATACTGCAAGACAAAAGGTTTGGATTCTTAAGCGAACTACTGGTAACACCTGTTTCAAGGATTAAAATTCTGCTCGGGAGTGCTCTAGGTGGATCAACTATATCTATTATTCAAGGAATACTTATATTTATAATATCAATGGCACTTGGATTTAGACCTTATGATTGGATTCTAGTGCTACCGGCATTGCTAATACTAATAGTAATGAGCATATCTTTGACAAGCTTAGGTGCTGGCATAGCTTCTATGGTAAACGATTTCCAAGGTTTTCAAGGTATCAACAATCTACTAATAACACCTTTATTCTTCCTCTCCAGTGCGCTGTATCCGCTAAATAATGTACCTAAGCCATTAGCCATAATTAGCTCATGTAATCCTATATCCTACATGGTAGATGCCATGCGATTCTTCTTATCAAACACAACTCATTTTGGCATTCAAAAAGATCTGATCGTGATCACTATCACTATGGTGTTAACTATAACTTTTGCAGTCGATCGTTTCAATAAGATTGAAATGTAAAATTAGTTCATTTTGAACTTAATCAAACCTTTGTTCTGAACATACACAAAAGCACCTGCGCCAATAAGCAAAACAAACCAAAAACTAATAAGCCTATACAAAATAACTGCCGCAAAAGCAGTGGTTGCTGGCATACCGAGTGCTACAAAACCTGCCACCATGCCGGCTTCAATAGCGCCTAGTCCTCCTGGTGTTGGAACACTTGATCCAAGCCCTATTCCAAATGAATAAACAATTACAACTACTGTTAATGCTACGCTTCCACCAACTGCATAGACGCACGCGTACAATCCTAGAAAGTTGAGTATTGATAGAAACGATGAACTACCTAGAGCATAGAGAAGTTTTGAAGGGTTAGATTTATATATACTTATTTGTTTTATAACGTCTTTATAGGCTTTTGCTAATTTCTTGCGCCTACTAGCGTTACTCATAAAATAAAGTAAAACTAGTAATCCTGGCAAAAAAATCAATAAATAAATCCAATTAGCGTGGAATATTGAGTTTTTGGGAATTGAAAAACCCGTTATCAAAATAACCGAGGTTATTATTAAAGTATTGCCTACAAATCCTATAAGATTGTTGAGACTAACAACAGTAGCAGCTTGCACATTAGTATGTTTCATCTTTTTCAAATACCCAAAAGACACGCCGATAGCACCGATGCCTGCAGGCAAGATTCGGTTGATAAACATAGCAGCAAATTGGATGACAGATGCCTGGAAATATTTTATTTTTTTGATTGCTAAGAAATAATAAGTTGCAGCAGCCATAAAATAGGTTCCTAACGAAAATACTAAAGCCAAGCCAGCATACTGCAACTTAACATTATTAAGTTTATTGAGTGAAGAAGTAAATGAATCCAACTGAGGTAGAGTAACCACACTAACAGCCAATATTACAAATAAAACTATGTTCTCTTTCCTGAAAAATAGAGATTTCAGCATTTGCTTGGACATATATTAATTACTCGTTGACGATGGGGTTTTTGGGATCTTGTCAGCTCCTACTACGATTATGAAATCAGCGTCATAAAGTCCCAAGTAGGGGTTGGTAGTGGTGTAATGATATCCATAATCCTTACCGAGTAAACTTCGAGTGGCAGGCATTTTACCTTTTGAAAGATCTATAACGGACGATACTGCTTGAGCTGTGCCAGCATCGCCCACTTTAATTACACGAATTTTTTGTTTACTGAGATTATTTTTTTGCAAAGTTCCTAGGCCATCTGTATCCGTACCATTGAGTACCACAACTCTTGCTCCTTCTTGAACGATCGGATTACTTGAACTTTGCTGCAAGATGAATGACTGTATTGCGCTGTAGTCGTCTATACCTGCTGCAGGTATCAAGGTGGACTGTCCACCCGGTGCAGTATAACTCTTCAGTAAATCAACACCGTTGGCATTATTGAGACTTAAAGATTTGATATTATTGGAGTCAATTTTTTTGACAATTGTATATAGTCTTTTCACTTGAGCAGCTTTGAGGTCTGTCTGAACATTTTTGCCTACGACATCTGATAAATCGGCTAATTTAGCTGGATTTGCCAACACACTACTAGAAGTTGCTTTGTTCTTAAGTGCAACGAGCATCATGCGTTGATTAGCGGTACGATCGAAATCACTAGCAGGGAAACCATATGAATTATAGGAGTCACCTCGTGCGCGTGCCAAATTCAAGGCTTGTTGACCAGTCAAATGATGAGGGCCGTTGGTTAGCTTCACCAGAGGTTTACGAGTGGACCAATCAATATTAGGATCATAGAGGCCTCTAGGGTCTTTGCTGTTGATAACAACGTCTATACCACCTACGGAATCTACAGACTCCTTGAGGGCATTGTAGTTAACCAGGGCGTAGTAATTAATATCAATACCTAAGTTTTTTTCTAGAACTTGTTCTAGCTGGCCCATTCCACCTCTAGGCAGTCCGGGGCTATAAAAATTATTTTGCTCACCAACTACATATGCGGAATTAATCTTGCCGTAGCCACTTTTACCGATATCAACGTACAGATCTCTAGGTATACTGAGCATATAGGCTTTATTGTTCTTGGTATCAATACTAAGAATCATAATAGAATCTGTTAACTGAGCGCCGTTATGGCCTGCATCGTCTGATGAATTACCAGCAAGCAGTATGTTTACGCGACCACTGTCTTCACCTTTGAGCTTGGTATTACTGAGGAATCCAAATATGCTGCCGCCGAATACTTTGTGAGCATTATACAAAAATCTACCACCAAACCAAATGAAAGCTATCAGAATTAGTGCAGTTAGGAATATAGCAGTTCTTTTCAGTGTAATAGAATCCTTGATGCGCTGGAACCTACTTTTACGTACATTTAGTGGTGGAGAGAAGTTTCTGCTTTTCATATTAACTTTTGGATCCTTATAGCTACTCAGAGTCATACCAATGCTCGGAAATTTGTCGGCTTGTTGCTTAGCAGTAACAGCGTCTTTACGTGGCTGGGGATTGCCCCCAATCGATGATTTGGTGTTGCGTGGTTGTTTTGGTTTCATGCAAAGTTGCTTATTATTATACCTGAATTCACTCATAAAACGCTAGTATTAATTAGTTGCTTAAGGTGTTAAACAGGTGCATCTGTAGTACTATGAAAGGTATGAAATTAGTAATTCAGATTCCAGTACTTAATGAAGAAGCCACTTTGCCCCTGGTTCTAGAAAGCATACCTAAACAAATTGATGGCATAGACGACATAATAATCCTCGTTATAGATGATGGCTGCACCGACAAAACGGTAGAAATAGCCAAAAAACACGGGGTTAAGCACTTCGTAAGACATAATAGCAACCAAGGACTAGGCAGATCTTTCCACGATGGCATACTAAAAGCCTTGGAACTAGGCGCAGATATAGTAGTTAACACCGATGGCGACAACCAATATCCGCAAGCGAAAATTCCTGAATTAATTGAACCAATAATCAAACATAAAGCTGATATCGTAGTTGCCGATAGGCAAACACACACCATAGAACACTTCTCGTGGGGCAAAAAGAAATTGCAAAAATTCGGAAGCAAAATTGTAAATCTCGCCGCTGGCACTGATCTGCCAGATGCGGTCAGTGGATTTAGAGCCTACAGTCGTGAATCTTTGATCAGGATTAACACTATAACTAGATTTAGCTACTGCACTGAAACAATCATCCAAGCAGGCAACAAAGGCTTAGCAATTGTAAGCATTCCAGTAGAAACGAACGCTAAATTGCGCGAATCAAGATTATTTAAATCAACCACTGAACATGTCATTAAGTCGGCAGTTACTATTATTAGATCTTACGCAATGTATCGTCCTTACATGATTTTCGGCAGCATTGCTCTATTCTTAGGTGTTCTAGGCCTGATACCGTTTGCCAGGTTCATCATACTGAGCTTAGAAGACGGATCAACAGCTGGGCATCTCCAGTCCCTGTTAGTGGGCTCACTATTAATCACTGCGTCATTTTTATGTTTAGTGCTCAATATAATCGCCGATCTAATTCGCATCAACCGCATACTAATTGAAGATAACCTAGAAGCCACAAAAAGACTTAAATTCGATAAATAACTTAAACTTTTCTAAGAAATTCGGTAGGACTATTGTAGCCGGGAGTTATCGGACCAATATTTCGCTTAATAAATTGATTCACTGGAGTAGTAGGGGAATTTGACCAATACCATGTATTTTCACTTCGTAGAACATAGGTCAGTGCGCCACCTCCCCACATAAAACAAATCAACAAAGCAGTAGCAAATAAGTATTTAATAGTAACGAACTTTTTAAGAAACTGGTCGTAAGCCATAACAATTAACAGCATCAGCATAGGCAGAATAGGGTAGAGATAACGACCGTTTATAGCTACAGGTTGGTAAGTTTGCGTAAATAATTGATATTGGGTAAACCACAGAATTAAAACACTTAGTATAATAGTCAGAAGAAAAAGCTGAATAACTGATTTGCTGTATATTTTCCTGATTTTTCCGTAGTAAGCACATAAAACTGCCAAACCGCTAACAGTAAATACCGCACCAGCTATTGCTGGCCAATACAGGGGCCCTCTGGATTGGTAATCACTTATCTTCCCACCTACCGCAAAGAAATTACGCAACCACATGCCATAACCCCAGCGAGTAGAGTAAGCAATCGGATCGGTATTTACGCCTGGGGTTTTATTTCTAGAAAAATTATAATCTCTAATCCAAGGTCCGTAATACTTGCAATTATCATAAGACAACACTTGAGCACAATCTGGGACAGGCGTATGATATTTTGCTACATTAACTCCGTAGCGTTCCACCATCAAAGCTGAAAATATTATAAGCAAAACTAACAATGTCCATTTGTGTATTGTCGTTGCACTACGCCAACCCTTTTTAAAAGAATTGCTGACATTTTTAACAGATGAGTAATTAGATTTTAATTTAAATAAACAATAAATCACTACTGCCACAAATACGGGCAGGAATGCATACTTCACAAGGCTAGCAATCATACAAACAACTAGCAGCATCAGACCCCTGGCAACATTCATTGAATTATCTTTCATGGACCTGACAAATGAAATAGTGAGCAACAGGGTTAGCGCCGTAAGTGGGAATATTAAATTATCGTAGTTAATTTGGGCTCCCAGAAGGGGAACTACCGGTATCAACACAAATATCAGCAGTGTGTAGTGGACAATTGCTTTGGACGCACGGGTTTGAAGCAAAAGTTTTCTGAACAAATATAGTCCCGAAGCAAAAAGCGCAACATTGATAAACCGCAGTATCAAGATTTGGGCCGTTAAGTTATGAACCAGCTCTTTGATAATTAAATACAAAAAACCAAAGCCGTAATGATACAGATAGGATGGATCACGAGTTAAAGCTCCGTAGGAGTTACCTGTAACAGGGTGTGACGACCAGAAAGGCACTAGATGCTGGGAGTACAAATTGATCAAGCCCAAATGAAAATCTTCATCAAACGCCATAGGGTAATTACTGCTGAGGGCTATCCAACCAGCCTGGATAATAAATAGAATAATTATTCCCACAAAAAATTTATCGGATGAAACTAGTTTATTGATTGAACTTATAATTCTTTGTTTTCTGCTCATTTGTTCTATACCTTAGTATAATAGATTTTATGTACAAACGCATTCCATGGCGATCAATTGCTGTAATAACCATACTTCTCGTAACTATTTCGGCAATAACAATTTATCTCATAAGAAATCCAAAGTTATTTGAGCTTCTAAAAAATACATCGCCAATAGTAGTTGCCCTAATTTTTATCTTATATCTGCTTTTTATCCTGTCCCTGGCATTTATAAACGATGCAACACTTAAACTCTGCAAGCAACCAATCAAAGCGTCAGAAAGTTTGCTAGTTACCATGTATTCATCTGTAGTTAATTTTTTTGGACCTTTGCAAAGTGGCCCAGCTTTCCGAGCATTATATTTCAAGAAACTACACAACGTAGATCTCAAGAAATTTACCTTAGCAACTTTCGCCTACTACATATTTTATGCGTTATTCAGTGGCATTTTTTTACTGGCGAGTAGTATAACTTGGTGGCTGTTACCGCTTTTTGCAGCTGGATTTAGCCTAGTATTCATCTACGCCAAAACTCGGCCATATACGCTTAATAAAATTAAAATACTGAACCTGAGATTTATTGGCTACTTAGGTATAGCTACTCTCGTACAGATCCTCATCCAAGCGGTCATCTATTACGTAGAATTAAATTCCATTATATCTGGAGTTGGAATAGGGCAGGTGCTGGCATATACCGGGGCAGCCAATTTCGCGCTTTTCGTGTCTATTACTCCTGGTGCTATTGGATTTAGAGAATCATTCTTGTTATTTAGCGAAAAACTACATCATATAAGTAGCGGCAATATAGTGGTGGCTACAACCCTCGATAGAGCAGTTTATGTAACAGTCTTAATATTTTTAGCAATAATTATATTTGCAACCCACGCTCAGAAGAAATTCACTAATCTAGACAAGTAACTCAAGTAATCAATCCGTTGACTGAAAGTATCAAGCACCAAAGTGATACAGCAATAAGAGACATCAGAAACATATTTTTGCCCCAGATAATATTATCTAATGAATTGAATTTGGTCAGTCCATAGCATAGCCAGGCAGAAGCGAGCAGTACAAATACAATGAGGGAAGCCTCATTAATCAAACTCATTATATAAAGTACAGTGCAGCTTATTGCAAAAGCTAAAATGTAAAACAAAGTGCTAATTTTAGTTCGTGTATTGCCCTTAACAACAGGAAGAACAGGAACTTTTGCTTGTTTATAATCTTTTTGTCGATACATCGCGATTGCATAGAAATGTGCCATCTGCCAACACGCAAGAGACAAGAACAATACAACAGCAGTAGAATCAATATTATTAGCAACTGCAGTGTAGCCCGCAACCGGTGGCAGAGAACCGGAAAGGCTACCAACCAATGTACCGGCAGAGGATTGTCTCTTGAAATATGAATAAACCACGACATATAAAAATGCGCCCATGAGCCCCAGGATAGCCGTGAGTAAATTTACGAAAAGAACTAATATTGTAATGCCCGATAATCCAAGTGCTGATGAATAAATTAGTGCCGCTTTTACACTGATCCGTTTTTTAACTAGAGCCCGGTCTTTGGTTCTAATCATCAATTTATCAATACGTCTGTCTATGACATTATTCAATACGCAGCTTGCAGCCACCACCAAACAAGAACCTATCAATGTAATCAATAACAGGGGCAGATCGATTGAAGTATACTTACTGGCAATCATAAAACCAGCAATCAGCGTCAGGGCATTTCCTCTGATGATGCCGGGCTTGGTTACATAATAATAATCTTTTATCACTGCTTAATGAGCTCGTCTTTACGTATGTAACTATCTGAACTATGTGCCATATTGTAATTTAGGTTATTCATAATCCAGATAGAGCCAAATACAACAATTAATACTACCGTTGCAGCGAACACGAAGACAGTCACGTTCCAGCGAGGCTTACTCTCTCTGCCCAGATGCAAGAAAAATATTAATTGTACAAATAACTGCAAAATGGCCAGACTGATAATGATTGATACGACCTGCAAATTACTGGAATATAATTTTGCAGTCACAACATAGTACGCAATCAACGTCAGTATAATCGACAAAACAAAACCAGTGAGATAACTACCCAGACTTCCCAGACCAGCATCTCGTATTTCTGGCTTGATAGTTACTGTTGAACTTTTTTTCATGATACCCCCATAAGATAGACGACTGTAAAAATGAAAATCCAAATTATATCTAGAAAATGCCAGAACAGGCTAAACAATCCTAGCCGTTTGACAGCATGCTGCTTGAGGCCGTTTTTGAATATCTGGTACCCCAGAGTAGCCAACCAGAACAATCCTACGGTTATATGCAGCCCATGCGTACCTACAAGAGTAAAGTACGATGACAAGAATGCACTTCTGGTCCAGCTATTACCCTCAACCACTAAGTGCCTAAATTCGAAAAGCTCCATAGACAAAAATGCTAGGCCTAATCCAAAAGTTATAGCAAGAGCTATAAGTAGTGCCTTTCGCTGTTTTTTGTGTACGGCAAGCATAGCCAGACCACAGGTGAAACTACTTGTGAGCAGCAGCATCG
>JBAXMV010000002.1:0-32301 GCA_037134095.1 bacterium
ACACTACTGCTCAAATAATATTATTAACTTTTGCGATAGGTGATTCTGCCCTTAGTAAGATCATAAGGGGTCAACTCGACCGTAACGCTGTCACCTGGGACAATCCTGATAAAGTGCTTGCGCATCTTACCGGCGACATGGGCTATAATCTGATGGCCGTTTTCGAGTTCTACGCGAAATTGAGTCCCTGGTAGAGTCTCGATGATTTTGCCTGTTAGCTCGATTACTTCTTTATTAACTGCCATAGATATAACAACATCTAATTCTAGCATGTTATACACTGTTTTGTAAAGTGTTTTCTCGGGGTAATATTTTGTTGCAAATTTAACTTGAAAATGAGGTTATTTTTTCGCTGATTTAGCACGATCACGTAATCTTTTGCCAAATTTTAGACGACGTCCGCCAGTTGCTGCGTCTGCAGGGGCTTCAGGATCATAAAAGAAGTCTGGTTCGGCATATTGGTCATAGGTTACCATTAAAGCCCTTGATTCTACGGCTCTGAGTGTTTGAAGAGCAACTGAAACTAAGATCAAAACACTTGTGCCACCTATGCTAACATTTGCTGATATAAATATTTGAGCAATTATTGGGAACAGCGCTAGCAGTCCTAGGCTGATAGCTCCAAAGAAAGTTAAACGATTGATGATTTTGCCCAGATATTTTTCAGTTTGTGAACCGGAGCGTACACCTTCTAAGAATCCGCCTTGTTTTTGTAGGTTCTCGGATATTTCTTTGGTATTAAATGTAATGCTGGTGTAGAAGAAAGTAAAAGTGAATACAAGTATAAAATATGTTATTGGGTAGATGTAGGCGTGCCAACCTTGGGTGTGAAATGTCTGGGATGATGGAGTGGTGAACCATACCGTTAGATTGTGTCCTAAACTAGCTAATTTTGGACTATGGCTCGAAGTTAATAATTGACCTGCAAAACTAGGCACGCTTAAGAAGGCCACAGCGAAGATAATAGGAACGACGCCGGCAGTAATTAATTTAACCGGTAAGACAGTGGTGATCCCTCCGTATGTACGATTTCCTTGCACTCTTTTGGCGTAATTAATTGTTAGGTTTCTCGATGCTTCATTGAGCATCACCACAATCCATGTCAGCAATAGTACTGATCCAGCAATGATAGCTCCAGATATTAGTGCACTCTTATTGAACGGTAGTTGGTGATTGAATAAAACAATCTGATCTTTTTTGCTCAATATTGAACTTACTATATTGCTTATTTGACTTGGCAAACCACTAACAATACCAACAGTAATAAGTAAAGATATACCGTTGCCAATGCCTTGTTCGGTAACTAATTCACCTAGCCACATCAAAAGCATCGACCCACCAGTTAAGGCTGCTACCATTAACACCCATTGAAGAGGTGTGCTATTAGCAGTAATATCGCCGATACCACCAATAGACTGAGCAGCTTGGCGTATTAGATAAATTGATCCTACAGCCTGAATAATCGCTAGAGGTAGTGTAAGTATACGAGTGTATTGATTGATTTTTTTCTGTCCAAATTCGCCTTCTTTATGGAGAGCTTCAAGCTGTGGAATGGCTTTGGTCAACAGTTGCATAATGATGGATGCATTAATGTAAGGACCCAGTCCAGCAATCATGATGGAGAAGTTAGCTAAAGCACCTCCCGAAAGAACATTAATAAAACTCAATAACTGAGGAGAATTTTGAGAATTGAAAATATTCTGGAGTACTTGATGAAGTGTCTTAGGATCAGAAATAGGAACTGGTATGTGAGCTAGAAATCGATATGTTAGAAGGATTCCGAGTACAACTAAAATTCTGTTACGCATATCTTTATGCGTTAGAGATTTACCTATAATTTTCCAATTCATTTTTCTATTATACCCTCAAATTGTGTGTTATTGCGACAAATTCAAAGCACTAGGCTCTTTTTCGTTCGAATAGTTTATTTGTCTGTAGTTTTTGGAACTTTTTTGCGACTAAGTCGCGGAGTAGCAGTAAATGTGCCACCTGCTGCTTCTACTGAAGAAACTGCTGATTTACTAGCTTTTGGTAATTTTACTTCTACTTTTTTAGTAAGATCACCTTTTGAGATTAACTTAACTGAAACAAATGGATTTGAAATCAATCCTGCTGCAGCCAATAATTTAGCGTCAACGGTTTTGCCAGCAAATTCATTTAGATCGCCAGTATACACATTTTCTGGTGGTGTTTTATGACTTTTGAAACCTGGCAATTTAGGAAGTTTTTGCATGAGTGGATTTTGGCCACCAGCAAATCCAGGTTTAGCGCTTGAACCAGTTCTGGCTTTTTGTCCTTTTGTACCACGGCCGGCAGTTTTACCTTTACCAGCAGCAATACCGCGTCCGACACGCTTAGCAGTGCGGAACTTGGTTGTTTTAAGATCATTATATTTCATGATTTAAGCCTCTGCCTTTGCAGGTTTTTTAGCATTTGCATTCTTGGTTGTCACCCATTCACTAGCAGGTACTAAGCTATCCAATGCGTCGATTGTAGCGTATGCAATGTTAGTTTTATTTGAAGATCCGATAGACTTACTGAGAGCATTTTTTACACCAGCAACTTCGAGGATGGTTCGTACTACACCGCCAGCTATAAGTCCGGTACCAGCGCTAGCTGGCATCAATAGTATGTGAGCGCCACTCACTTTGGTTTCAACTTCGTGAGGGAAAGTACCTTTATACAAAGATACGTCAATGAAATTTTTCTTGGCAACTTCAGTAGCTTTAGTGATTGCAGATGTAACATCAGCGCCTTTAGCGCTACCTACTCCAACTTTGTGTTTGCGATCTCCAACAACTACTAGAGCTCGGAATCGGAAACGACGACCGCCTTTAACTACGCGTGCTACACGATCAATATGAAGAGTACGCTCATCATATTGCTTTTCTTCAGGAGTGATATCATTGCGTCTACCGCGTTGTGGTTGATTTGAATCTGCCATATTAGAACTCCAATCCTGATTTACGAGCCGCATCAGCTAAAGCTGCTACGCGACCGTGATATAATTTTCCGCCCCTGTCAAAAACAATTTTCTTAACTTTAGCATCTTTAGCTTTTTTGCCAATTTCAGTTCCAACCCATTCAGCTTTTTCGGTCATACTACCTTTGAGTGACTTCTGGCCGACGGTGGTAACGTAGGCTATAGTTTTGTGCTGCGAATCATCAATAATTTGTGCAGTAATATGCAGATTGCTCACAAATACACTTAGTCGTGGACGTTCAGTAGTACCCGTAACAACTGATCGGATACGGCCTTTTCTCTGAGCTCGGTTTTGTAGTTTCTTTGCTAGTATTTTACTCATAATTATTTATCCTTACCGCTCTTTCCGCTCTTACGTAAGATTCTTTCGCCTTCATATTTAATGCCCTTGCCCTTGTATGGTTCTGGCTTTTTAAGAGCTCTAATTTCTGCAGCAACCTGACCAACTTGCTGTTTACTGATGCCACTGATGGTAATGGTATTTTGCTAAACAGCTGCTTGAACACCGGCAGGAACTTTATAAATCACGTCATGTGAAAATCCGACATTCAATTTTAAATCAGTTCCCTGAGCAGCTACTCTGTAACCAACACCATTGATCTCTAGTTTCTTGCTAAAACCTGTGCTCACTCCAACAACCATATTGTTGATAAGTGAACGCATTAATCCATGTTTAGCTCGGCTTTTTGGTTAATCATTTATGCGAGTAACGATGATCCCACTGTCTTGCTGTTTAACATCAATACCAGGCATAGTAAATTGCTTTAGTGTGCCTTTTGAACCACTTACTGTGATTTCATCTTGATCGACAGTGATTGTCACACCGCTCGGCAATGCGATTGGTAGTTTTCCTATACGACTCATATTATTCCTATTTCTTCCTTAATAAACTTTACAAATTAATTCGCCACCAACGCCGGCTTTTTTGGCTTCTTGTCCTGTCATAACACCTTTGCTGGTCGATATGATGATAATTCCGCGTCCACGCTTAACAACTGGTATTTCACTTGCATTTACGTATTGGCGACGGCCTGGTTTGCTTAAACGTGATATTTCAGTGATACGTGCGTTGCTAGAAATGGAATTGATGGTAATAGTTAGTGTTTTACCAACGTCGGCTTTAGCAACTTTTACGCCATCAATGAAATTGTTATCTTTAAGGAGTTTAGCTACTGCTTCTTTGATGTTTGAATGCGGCATAGATA
Source organism: bacterium (assembly GCA_037134095.1). Lineage (GTDB taxonomy): Bacteria > Patescibacteriota > Saccharimonadia > Saccharimonadales > UBA4665 > RGVC01. Next base: position 4,189 of record JBAXMV010000002.1, read on the forward strand.
CCTCAGTCTTATTTACAAGAATGGCATTTCTAATGCGGGTAAGCATATCTGCGATTGGGTCTGTTGTGGTTGTGCTCATATATACTCCTACCAGCTCGATTTCGTTATTCCGGGTATTTCACCCTTACTTGCGTGTTCTCGGAAGCTAAGTCGGCTAAGCCCGAACTGCCTCATGTAAGCTCGTGGTCGACCGGTTTCAGAACATCTGTTCGTGCGTCGGGTTGGTGAGCTATTACGTGGTAGCTTAGCTAATCCTTCTAGATCACCTAGAGCTTTGAGCTCTGCTCGCTTAGCTGCAAACTTATCTATCATTTTCATGCGTTTTGCATCTCGTGCTACGATTGATTTTTTGGCCATATTATTTCTTCTCCTTCTCGAAAGGCATACCGAATTTAGTTAGCAAAGCTTTTGAATGTTCAGTTTCTAGACAATCAACAACGAAAACAGCTTGTAGGCCGTGTGGAGTTGTTGTTTCTTCGAAACTCAGTTCAGGAAATACTGATTGGTCAATGAAACCAAGGCTATAATTACCTTGTTTATCAAAAGATCGTGAGCTTACACCATGGAAATCTCGGAGCCTTGGAATTACAACGTTAATTAAACGATCCAGGAATTCATACATTTTTTCGCCGCGAAGTGTAACTTTGATACCTATTTTGTTACCTTCACGTAGTTTGAATCCAGCGATAGAATTCTTTGCGAAAGTTTCTGTAGGAGTCTGGCCGGTAATCTTTGTGATTGTATTGGTAGCTGTTTCAATTATCTTTTTGTCGTCTTTAGCTTTGCCAAGACCAACATTGAGTACGATTTTTTCAAGTTTTGGTGCTTGATGAATATTGGCAAGCTTAAGCTCACTAACCAATTCTTTAGCATATTTATCATTATATTGGATACGGAGACGAGCACCGGTATCTACATTTTTAGTTGCTTTGGTAGTAGCCATTACTTGATCTCCTTTCCTGATGATTTATAGATGCGAGTTTTTTTGCCGTCCTTGGCTAATGTATATCCAATCTTAGAAGGCTTCTTAGAGGTAGGTTCTACGATAGCAACTTTACTTACCCATATAGGTTTAGTAATTTCCTTGATAGCACCTTGGGGGTTTTGCTTGTCGGGCTTAACGTGTTTCTTAACGATGTTAATGCCTTCAACTGTTACTTTATTGTCTTTGGGGTGAACAGCCGTAACTTTACCAGTTTTACCCTTGTACTTACCTGAAAGTACAGTAACTTTGTCGCCTTTGTTTAAGCGGATCTTGAATATAGTGGTAGATTTAGTAGTTTTCATAATTATAATACCTCCGGAGCTAAGGAAATGATCTTGGCATACCCTTGGTCACGTAATTCACGTGGCACGGGACCGAAAATACGAGTTCCTTTAGGTAATTTATCATCGCCAATAATAACTGCAGCATTATCATCAAACTTGATAGTTGAACCATCTTTGCGACGAATTGTATTGCGAGTTCGCACTACAACGGCTCGTACTACGGTTTTCTTTTTGACTGTGCCATTAGGAGCAGCTTGCTTAACAGTAGCTACAATAGTGTCTCCAACACCAGCGTAACGACGGCGGGAACCACCAAGTACGCGGATGCAAAGAATTTCTTTGGCACCGCTGTTGTCGCAAACATTTAATCGTGATTCTTGTTGTATCATATTATTCTTCCTCGTCAGCCTCTTCGCCAGATTTTTTCTTGGTGGCTGGCTTGATTGGTTCTTCTACCTTAGTGGCTTTGAGCGTGTCTTCTCTAAGCGCAGGCTTCTCGATAATGTCCACTAATTTAAAGTGCTTACGAGCACTGATTGGTCGTGTTTCTTCGATTGCTACTTTATCGCCATTTTGGGCTTCATTTTTCTCATCATGAGCCATGAATTTGCTCGTAACTGTATATTGCTTCCTGTAAAGAGGATGCGTTTTTCGGGTATGAACTGTAACAACGATAGTTTTATCGGTCTTAGAGGAGGTTACTACGCCTATAATTTGTTTAGCCATTATTTAGCCTCCTTGATTAGTGCTTCACTCAAAATGGTTAGCATTCGTGCCAAATCTTTGCGTTTTGCACGGATGATGCGAACATTTTGAATTTCTCCAAGATGCAAGCGTCTTTTAAGTTCAGCGATTTCTTCTCGTGTTTGGGTAGTTTGAACTGCAAGTTCAGATGTAGTTAGTTTACGGATTTCAGTAACTTTCATCTTATGAATCCTCCCTAACTAAGAATTTAGTCTTAACAGGCAACTTATGTGCCGCAAGGCGCATAGCTTCTCGAGCTAGCGGTTCAGATACACCTTGCATTTCAAACATGATAGTTCCAGGACGAACCTTGGCAACATAATACTCAGGGTTTCCTTTACCACTACCCATTTTCACATCCTGTGGTTTACGAGTTACAGGTGTGTGAGGGAAAATACGGATCCAAATTTTACCACCGCGCTTGATGTGACGAGTCATTGCTTGACGTGCAGCCTCAATCTGGCGAGAAGTAATTCGCATTTGACCTTGGGCTTGCAATGCGTAATCTCCGAATGCAATATAGTTTCCACTAGTAGCAACGCCTCGGATTTTACCCTTGAAGACCTTTCGGTGTTTTTGACGTTTAGGCATCAACATATTACTGAACCTCGCCCTTGTAAATCCACACTTTAACACCGATAATACCGGCAATAGTTTGTGCGTTAACTTGTGCATAATCAATATCAGCACGGATTGTATGCAAAGGCACACTTCCAGCTACTTCTTTTTCGCGGCGACTCATTTCTGCACCATTTAGTCTTCCGGAAACTTCAATTCTGATACCTTTAGCTCCAGCTCGCATAGTTGCAGCTGAGGGAGACTTGATAGCGCGCCTAAAGCTCATACGACGTTCTAGCTGGTGGGCTATGTTTTCTGCTACGAGTTTAGCGTACATATCTGGTTTTTTAACTTCTTCAATATTTATACGTGCAGGAATGCCATATATTTTTTCAATAGCAGCCTTGAGTTCAGTTGCGCCTGAACCGCCACGACCGATAACTACTCCAGCTTTAGCTGTAGCGATTGTTACGGTAACGAGGTTAGGTGTGCGAGCTATTTCAACTTTGTTGATAGCAGCACGACTGCCTAATTTGTCGATTATGTGCTTGCGTACAGCAAGATCTTCGCCTAGGAATTTGGCATAGCTCTTTTTATCTGCACACCATTTGCTAGTCCAGTTTTTATTAACCTGGAGTCGCATGCTAATTGGATTAACTTTTTGTCCCATAGTTTACGCCTCCTTCTCGGCTTTTTTAGTTACTGGTTTCTTGGGTGCTCTAGCTTCGCCGTCTACGAGTACACGGATATGTGAAGTTTTGCGTTGGAATGGCAATGCTCGGCCATGTGCTGCTGGACGGTATCTCTTAAGACGAGGCCCTGGGGTAACTGAAATTTCAGTAATCATCAGAGTTGACGGCTTAAGTCCGTGATTATGGTCAGCGTTAGCTTTTGCACTTTCAATTGCTTTGCGCACTGGTACAGCAGAACGACGTGGAACATGTGACAATATGGTTAATGCGTCTTCAACAGATCGTCCGCGGACTAGAGCAGCAACAACAGCTACTTTTCGTGGGCTGATTTGGACACCTTTTGCTAATGCTTGAACTGCCATCTTATTTGCCCTTCGCTAACTTGCCGCCATGTGTACGGAATTTACGTGTAGGAGAGAACTCTCCAAGTTTATGTCCAACCATGTTTTCAGTGATAAATACAGGTACGTGCACCTTGCCGTTATGAACAGCGATGGTCTTGCCGACGAATTCAGGTGTAATTGTGCTGGCACGTGCCCATGTGCGAACTATAGTACGGTCGTTATCACCAAGAGCTGTTACCTTCTTGGCTAGTTTGAAATCTACGTATGGTCCTTTTTTGAGTGATCGTGACATAATTATTTCCTCTTCGCTACGTGGCGACTTCTTACAATAAACTGATTAGTATTTTTACGACGTCGGGTCTTAAAGCCAAGAGTCTTCTGACCCCAAGGAGTCTTAGGAGCTGAACCATGGTTTTTGCCACCACCAATACCATGACGTCCGCCGTCACCACCACCGTGAGGGTGATCTACAGCATTCATAACTACACCACGCACGCCAGGACGTTTACCTAGGTGACGATTACGTCCGGCTTTGCCGATCTTTACGTTTTGGTGTTGTTCGTTGCCGACCACACCTAGTGAAGCTGTGCAATTATCTTTAATAAGTCGAACTTCGCCACTTGGAAGACGTACTTGTACGTAGTCATTCTCGGCGCGGCCCATTAGTTGAGCGCTGTTGCCAGCACTTCGCACCATCTGGGCACCTTTACCTGGTTTCATTTCGATGGCGTGAATCACGCTACCTACAGGAATATTTTTTAGTGGCAGACGGTTGCCGTTTTCGATACTAGCTTCTTCGCCGCTAGCAATAGTCTGACCTACTTGCATACCAGATGCAGCAAGGATGTAGTGATAAGTTCCATTTGGTTCTTTGATACGAGCTATACGTGCGCTTCTGTTAGGATCGTATTCTATGTGTTCGATAGTAGCAGTAACACCTTCAGCTAATTTGAAATTAACTAAGCGATAGAATTTCTTGGCACCGCCACCTTTGTGCCTTGTAGTGATACGACCTTGGTTGTTACGACCACTGCCACGTGTTTTTTTAACAAGTAGTGAGCGCAATGGTTTTTTGGTAGTTATGCCATCAAAATCTTGGCTGGTCATGCCGCGTCGGCCAGGAGTAGTAGGATTGTAAGCTTTTATAGCCATTTATTTATCCTCTTTCTTTTTGGACTTCTTGGCTTCTTTTTCAGCTGCTTTTGTAGCTGCTGCATCGAATTTAGCCTGTGCTTCTTCTTGCTGCTTTTGCTCTTCATCGATTGCATCGAAGAATGGCAAACTATTACCTTCGGCTAGAGTTACGTAAGCTTTTCGAATATCATTGCGTCGGCCTTCTGAGTTAACACTGCGCTTACCATTGATGCTGATAGTTCGCTTCGCTTTACCTTCGGTATTTAAGGTGTTAACTTTAATAACCTTTACGTCAAATTGAGATTCAACAGCACGCGCTATGGTGTGCTTGTTGGCAGATTTATCAACAGTGAATACGTAAACACGATCAGCTGCTAAGGCATAAGTCTTTTCGTTAAGTCTTGGAATAAGTGAAATTGATTTACTCATATTATTGCTTTCCGCCTAACCATTCACTAACAATACTCAGCGCATTTTTACTGAAAATAATTGAATCTGCATTTAAGATGTCGTATACGTTAAGATTTTTTGCACCAACTACCTGTAGCTTTTGGATATTACGTGTAGCTAGTTCTTTTGCAGGATCTTTTTTATCGACTACGCAGACTACTCGTCCACTAGCTTCTACTTTAGAAAGGAAATTAACCATTTCAGAAGTTTTCTTATCCATTGCCGTAAAAGATTCAACTACTTTGATTTTTCCTGCTGTATTAGCAAGACTTAGGGCTTGGCGTACAGCTAGGCGTTTAGCTTTAACGTTCATATTCTTCGAATAGTTCTCTAGTCCAGTTGGACCAAATGTGATACCACCACCACGCCAAATAGGTACGCGGCTTGAACCGAAACGAACTCGTCCAGTACCTTTTTGCTTCCAAGGTTTTTTACCACCACCACTAACTAAACCACGAGTTTTAGTTTTAGCTAGATTTTCGCGGCCATTGGCAAGGTATGTTACATAAGCTTGCTTTACTAGTTCGTGATTTGAAACTTCAATGTTAAACACAGCAGCGTCGAGCTTGGCTGGAGTAGTGGCTTTAGTGCCAGTTTTGGTATAGGTAGAAGTAGCCATTATCGCGTAGCTCCTTTGAGGATAACTATACTTTTGCGTGGACCTGGAACTGAACCTGTGACGCCGATAACATTATGTTCGTTGTCTATGAGTGCAATTTTTAATCCGCGTACTGTAATTTGGTCGTGACCAAGGCGGCCAGCCATACGTTTACCTTTAAAGATGTGCTGAGGGTACATAGAACCGATTGAACCAGGACGACGATAAGATCGACCACCGTGAGTTTTGCGTCCTCTGTGGAAGTTATGGCGACGAATTGTACCAGCCCAACCTTTACCCTTAGTAAGGCCGGTAGCTTGAACGCTATCACCAACACTAAAAACGTCGGCGCTTATTTTGCTACCGACGGATAATTCTTCTGGGATTTCTGCTAAACGGAATTCACGAATAATTTTAGGCATCACTTTAGCAGCCTTAACGTGACCAGCTACGCTCTTTGAAAGCTTTTTAGTGCTTTCGGCACCTACTTGGACTGCAGTGTAGCCGTCTTTTTCTTCGGTTTTGTGATGTAGAACGGTATTGTCGGTGACAGAAAGTAAAGTTACAGCAGTAACTGCACCATCTTCTGCGATAGTGCTGGTCATTCCAACTTTTCGTGTAATTAATGCTTTCATAGGTGTTTTATTGTTTCAGATTAAGACATAAAAATACTTGGGTCCGAGTGGTTTCTGCCTCTGTTATTAGCAGACCTACTGGCGAATACCAAGTCTATTACTTTCTGATATACCATAACAGATTACCACAAAACTCTAACAGATGTCAAGGTGTTGCATATTCTACATTAAGTAGAAAAATGCCCTAAAATGTACTTATTGATCTAAATGCTCTATGCCTTGAGGCTTAGTTTGAGAAATTTCGCTCTCAACAACCATAAAATGCACTGAACCATCAAAGACTCTTCCTAGGAACTGTGAAACTTCTTGTGAATATGTAACGAAAATTTCGTCAGCACGTTGAACATTTTCAACACCTGGTTTTTTAAATTTCTTTACTGTTCCGCCGGGATATTCACGATTTTCTAATTCATTAACAACAGTAGTTATAGGTAAATCGAAGTTTTCACGGTCAGTTAAAGGGGGCACGAAAAACATGTAGTAGTTTTTGAGTGTTTTTGAAAGGTATACATTACCTTGTGATTCTACGGACTGTTTCTTTTCCATTGAATTACATCTTTATTTCAACGTCACAGCCAGCTGGCAAAGACAGGTTCATGAGCGAATCGATAGTCTTTGGTGTAGGCTCAAATACGTCTATTAGACGTTTGTGTACGCGCATTTCGAACTGTTCGCGACCCTTTTTGAATACGTGAGGGCTTTTTACGACTGTAAAAGTGCTTCTGCGCGTAGGCAATGGTATTGGTCCGGCTAATGATGCGCCGGTACGCAGTGCTGTGTCGATAATCTGCTTAGCAGCCTGATCGATTACTTTGTGATCGTAAGCTTTAAGACGAATTCGAATTCGTTGTTTAGTATCTGGGGTTTTGGCGTCTGCCATAGGTGTTGTTCCTTCTCCTCATTTATTGAGGTCGCTGTAACATCTCTTTATCTTTCAAAAGCGACTTTTAGTCAGCGTATTTAATTTATTACTACACATATTTTAACAGATTATCTAACAAATTAAAAGAGCCCAACTAAATGGACTCTTTAAAGATTTGTTTAGGAGTTGATTACTTAGAAATCTTAGTAACAACACCTGCGCCTACAGTACGTCCACCTTCGCGAATAGCGAATCGTAGACCCTGTTCCATAGCGATTGGTGCAAGCAATTTAACTTTGAAAGTTACAGTGTCGCCTGGCATAACCATTTCTTTGTCAGCTGGAAGCTCAACTTCTCCGGTAACATCAGTTGTTCGGAAATAGAATTGAGGCTTGTAGCCTTTGAAGAATGGAGTATGTCGTCCACCTTCTTCTTTGTTGAGGATATAAACTTCAGCATCGAATTCAGTGTGCGGGTTGATGGTACCTGGCTTAGCAAGTACTTGACCGCGTTCGATATCGTCGCGCTCAATTCCACGAAGTAGGATACCAGCGTTGTCGCCAGCTTGACCTTGGTCGAGGTTTTTCTTGAAAGCTTCGATTCCAGTAACAACGCTCTTCTGAGTTTTGCGGATACCAACGATCTCAATTTCTTCGTTTAGCTTAACGATACCAGTTTCAATACGGCCAGTAGCAACAGTGCCACGTCCCTTGATAGAGAAAACGTCTTCAACTGGCATAAGGAATGGCTTATCTAGTTCGCGCTTTGGCTCTGGGATTGATTCATCCATAGCCTTAACGAGTTCCATGATTGCATCTTCAGCAGCAGCATCTCCAGCTAGGGCTTGAGTTGCTGAACCTTTGATGATAGGACAGTCGTGGTCGAAGCCGTTCTTTTCTAGTAGTTCGCGGATTTCTTCTTCTACAAGTTCTACTAGTTCTGGATCAGCAAGGTCCATTTTGTTTAAGAAAACAAGAATATAAGGTACACCTACTTGGCGTGCAAGTAGAACGTGTTCGCGAGTTTGAGGCAAAGGACCATCATTGGCGCCTACAACCAAAATAGCTCCGTCGATTTGTGCAGCACCGGTGATCATGTTTTTAACATAGTCAGCGTGTCCTGGCATATCTACGTGTGCGTAGTGGCGTTTCTCGCTCTCGTATTCTTGGTGAGATGTTGCAATGGTGATACCACGAGCACGCTCTTCTGGGGCGTTATCGATCATATCGTATGCAACTGGCTTATTTACTGCGCTAGGCATTTTCTTTGCTAGAACAGCAGTGATTGCTGCGGTTAGTGTTGTTTTACCGTGGTCAACGTGACCCATAGTACCTACGTTAACGTGAGGCTTGGAACGGTCAAAATTATCTGCCATAGGTGTTGCTCCTTATATAGCTTTTATAAATTACTTGTTGTTACTGGCACGAGAATATTAAAGCTCACGCCTATTACCGATGATATTATAGGGAAAGAACTGATGTTTGTAAAGGGTTTACTTGGCGTTTTTAGCAATAATTGCTTCAGCGACATGATTTGGTACATCAGCATAATGATCGAGCTCCATACTAGAGCTTGCGCGACCTTGAGTATTACTTCGTAAATTAGTGGTGTATCCGAACATTTCACCTAGTGGGACAAAAGCTGTTATCTCTTTAATGCCAGCGCTGAGGTCTTCCATTGATTCGATGCGACCACGTTTACTGTTAAGATCTCCAATAACTTCACCCATGAATTCTTCTGGTGTAACTACTACTACTTTCATGACTGGTTCTAATAGCACTGGTCCGGCTTTTTTGACTCCTTCTTGGAGAGCCATAGAGCCAGCAATTTTGAAGGCCATTTCACTGGAGTCCACATCATGGTAAGAACCATCATAAAGTTCAGCCTTAACGTCAACTACAGGATATCCCGCAATAACACCATTAGCCATAGCTTCTTTGACACCTTGCTCAACTGGCTTGATGTATTCGCTCGGTACAACTCCACCCTTGATAGAGTTGATAAATTCAAAGCCTGCACCTTGTTCGTTTTGACTAAGTCTTAGCCATACATCACCATACTGACCACGACCACCAGATTGACGAACGAATTTACCCTGTACTTCAACATCTGATTTACGGATAGATTCGCGGTATGCCACTTGAGGCTGACCAATATTTGCTTCAACATTGAATTCGCGCTTCATTCTGTCGACAATGATTTCAAGGTGTAACTCACCCATACCACTGATGATAGTCTGCCCGGTTTCGTCATCTACGTTGATTCTGAATGTTGGATCTTCTTCGGCTAGTCGTTGCATGGCCACACTCATTTTTTCTTGGTCGGCCTTAGTTTTTGGTTCAATAGCGATTGAAACTGGAGGTTCTGGGAAGGTAATGCTTTCAAGGATGATTGGTTTAGCAATGTCGCTCAAAGTATCGCCAGTAGTTGTGCCTTTGAGTCCTACAATTGCGGCTATGTCACCAGCAGATACTTCTGTCACATCTTCACGCTTATCAGCTTGCATACGAACAATGCGGCCAACACGTTCTTTTTGACCTGTTGAACTGTTTAATACGTACGATCCAGATATTAATTTACCGGAATAAACACGGAAATATGCGAGCTTACCAACAAATGGATCAGTAGCAATCTTGAATGCTAGGCCAGCAAAAGGTTCGGTTTCGCTTGGTTTGCGTTCTGTTTCATCGCCAGTTTTAGGCTGTGTTCCCCATGTGCTGCCACGATCGAGTGGGCTAGGCAAGAAATCATTTACTGAATCGAGTACTTTTTCTACGATTACTCCACGGCCGTCACCACCGGTTACGGCAAAGAAATTACCCGATAGTACAGCGGTACGAATAGCTTGTTTAATATCACCTTCGGTAAGGCCTTCTTCGCCTACTTCGAAATATTTTTCGAGGATAGCTTCATCTTCGGCTACAGCGTTCTCAATTAAAAGTGAGCGATATTTTTTAGCCTTATCAAGCATATCTTCTGGGATTTCGCCTTCTTCTAATTGGTGATCAGTAAATTCCTTGTATGTGTACGCCTTCATAGTAATAAGATCTACTACGCCATTGATACTTTGCTCAAAACCTATTGGTAGGTGAATTGGGAAAGCTCTTTTGTTAAGGCGGGCATGTATGGTGTCTAGAGATTTATAGAAATCTCCACCGGTTTGGTTGATTTTGTTGATAAAACAAATACGTGGCACGCCGTACTTATCAGCTTGACGCCAAACAGTTTCTGACTGACTTTCAACGCCCATTTTACCGTCAAAAACGACAACAGCACCATCAAGTACACGCAATGAACGCTCAACCTCAACAGTGAAGTCGATGTGTCCTGGGGTATCGATAATATTAATGCGGTGATCTTTCCAGTAAGAAGTAACAGCGGCAGAAGCAATAGTAATACCGCGTTCACGCTCTTGTTCCATGAAGTCAGTTGTAGTTTCGCCTTCATGTACAGCACCGATTTTGTGCTTTAGCCCTGTACGATACAAGATTCCTTCAGTCGTGGTTGTTTTGCCAGCATCAATATGAGCAATAATGCCCATGTTGCGGATCTTGTCGATTGCTATTTTCTTTTCTGCCATTTGTTATTTCCTTGTCTTTTTCGGAATACGGGGTCTAAATTAAATCCCACCTAAATTGATATTAATTGCGTGCAAAGTGTGCGAATGCCCTGTTAGCTTCAGCCATCTTGTGAACATCTTCACGTTTCTTAACTGCTGAACCTTGGCCATTGTAGGCTTCTACTAGTTCGGCTGCGATGCGATCTTCCATGCTCATACCTTTGCGTGATCGGCAAGCTGCCACAAACCACATCATGGTTAAGTGATTTTGTCGTTGACCACGAACTTCGAAAGGAATTTGATAGTTAGCTCCACCAACACGACGTGAACGAGTTTCAAGGTGTGGCTGGACGTTTTTCATAGCTTGTTCAAACACATCTAGTGGATTGTCGACTTTAAGTTTAGCTGCTGCTTTTTGCATGCCGCTATAAACTAGTCGTTCAGCTATTTGTTTTTTACCATTTAGCATAACTCGGTTAATGAACCTTTGTACTGCTACGCTGTTATAGATTCGGTCTGCAGGTATATCTCGTACAAGAGATGCGGTTTTTTTACGTGGCATAGTTTATTTGCCCTCTTTCTTGGTGCCGTACTTAGAACGTCCATTTTTTCGGCCATTTACACCTTGCAAGTCTAAACTTCCACGCACGATATGATAGCGTACACCAGGTAAATCTTTAACACGGCCACCACGAACTAGAACAACAGCGTGTTCTTGTAGGTTGTGTCCTTCGCCACCGATATATGCCCATACTTCGTAGCCGTTACTTAGGCGTACACGAGCTACTTTACGTAGCGCTGAGTTAGGCTTTTTTGGTGTTTTGGTAGTAACTTTAACGCAAACTCCACGCTTAAAAGGCGCAGGTTTTTCGTAGTTACGAGTTTTTAGATTGTTAGTTACACGCTGCATAGCAGGTGACTTAGTTTTACTAACAACTTTAACGCGCGGTTTACGCACTAGTTGATTGATTGTTGGCATTAATGCTCCTTAATGGATCTGCAATCTGCTGCTGCGGAAGATTATGCCTAAATCTTCTGGCTCGGACTGCTTAATTAATATTCCTATATTAACAGATTAGAATTGAAAACGCAAGGCTGTTAGCCGAGGATCTTTTCTGCTTCAGCTTCTACTTCAGTTAATTGCTCTTCTTCGTGTACCTTAGCGCCAGTTCCGACTGGGATCTTGCGACCTAAGATAACGTTTTCTTTCAAGCCATATAGCTTATCTAATTTTCCGCTAGTTGCAGCGGCGATAAGAACTCTAGTGGTGTCTTGGAATGATGCTGCACTCAGGAATGAATCGGTACTTAGTGAGGACTTGGTTATACCAAGTAGTAGTTGTATGTACTTAGCAGGATTCTTCTTTTTGGCGACTAAATCGTCGTTGACTTCAACAACTGCTAGTTTGCTCACGATGTCACCAGTAACGAATTCGCTGTCACCAGCTTCTTCGATTTGTACGCGGCTAAACATTTGTCTAACAATGATTTCAAGGTGCTTATCGGCAACGTTCTGACCTTGTCCTGCAAAAATTTTGAGGATTTCGTTCATTATGTAGCGCTGTGTAGATTCCACTCCCTGTAAGCGCATCAAATCTTGTAGATTGATTGAACCGTTAGTTAGGCGTTGTCCGGCCACAACTTTGTCACCGTCTTTAACAGTTAGCTGTTTGAAGCCTGGAATTTCGTATCTAACAACACTTTGGCTGGTTGGAGTAATGATCACCGCTTTGTTGGTAACCTGTGCTTTACCTGCCATTGGCGCAATTAGAGGCTCTGAAGCGTCTTCTAGAGCAGCAACTACGTCGCCGGCTGTAACTTCAGTACCGCTAGCAATGGTTGCTTTACGCTCACCAAGGCTAAGAGGAACTTTTTCCTTGTCTTCGGCTGTAACTTGTACGATGTAGTGATCGCCCTCTTCCCAAGTGTTTGCGTCAGCAGAGATTTCAGTCAAATATGCTTGGCCCTTAGGTGATCGTACTTCGAACAATTCCTCAACACGAGAAAGTCCTTGAGCTGAATTATCAGCAATTACACCACCAGAACGGTGCTTAGAGTCTAGACTCAACTGTGTACCAAGTTCGCCGATACTTTGTGCCGCTATTACTCCAATTGGGTGATGTTCTGCTACTAAATTACCTGTAGCAGGGTCGATTCCGTAAGATTTACGTGACACGCCGCGTACACTTGTACAGCTTAGGGCACTAGCAATCTTAACTCCGTCTACATCTTTGTCGTTGTCAATATTCTGGGCTATTTCAGGGGTTATTAATTGACCCTTCTTGATATGTCCCTTAACAGTTTCGGTAACATAACGTCCGATCAAACGAGTGCTATAATCAACACCAATTTCGTCTGAATCAGAACGTAGCATTGCAAATCCAGGATCGATTAATTGATCGTCGAGAGTAAATACATCCTGAGATACATCGACTAACCTACGAGTTAGGTATCCAGCGTCAGCGGTCTTAAGAGCAATATCGATAAGAGCCTTACGAGTACCACGAGTACCGGTGAAATATTCTAGGGGATTAAGTCCTTTGATATAGCCTGATTTGATAGGTAGCTCAATGACGTTACCGCCAGCATCCTGAAGGATACCAAGCATACCGACAGCGTTGTTAAGCTGAGAAATGTTACCTCGAGCTCCAGAGTTGATGGCAATTGCCATAGATGAGTCTTGGCCAACCATTTGTTCGCCAAGCATGTCCTGAACCTTAGTTTCTACTTTAGTCCAGCTATCGATAGTTAGACGGTGTCGTTCGTCATCTGTTATGAAGCCTTCATGATATTGTTCAGAGATAGCTGCAGAACGAACTTCTCCCTCATCAACAACAGCATCCATACCGTCAATTGGCTGGAAATCACCCATTCCCATGCTAAGTCCTGAAATAGTAGCGTAGTTGAAGCCTAGGTCCTTAAGCTCATCGGCTATTTCAGCTGTTTTTTCTTGACCGAACTGTGAATAGGCCATTGCCATAACTTTTTGTAGTTTTTTCTTGGTCATTGTTTCATCCTGGAACGGGAATTCATCTGGGAAGATCTCGTTAAACAAGATTCGACCTAGAGTTGTAGTTCGTTTTTGTCCGCGGAATGGCATCGTAACGTAACTTTGAAGAGCAATACTTCCACCATCATAAGCCATTAATGCTTCTTCTAAAGTAGAGAAGTTAGAAACGTCTTTAATGTCATATTGTGGTCTCTCGTAAGTAAGGAAATAGCAACCCAAAACGATATCTTGCTCGATATGCAGAATTGGTGAACCATCAGCAGGTTTTAGAAGGTTACGATTAGCAGCCATGATATTCTTGGCTTCATCTTGCGCTTTGTCGCTAAGTGGAAGGTGCACAGCCATTTGGTCACCATCGAAGTCGGCATTGAAACCTTTACAAACGAGTGGGTGGATTTGGATAGCGCGGCCTTCTATAAGTACCGGTTGGAAAGCTTGAATACTAAGTCGGTGCAGTGATGGCGCACGGTTTAGAAGTACGTATTTACCTTTAATTACTTCGTCAAGAGCGTCCCATACAACTGTTTCACCCATTTCAATCAGTCGTGAAGCACTTCTGATGTTATGAGCGTGTTCTTCGGCAATTAATTCACCGATAACGAAAGGCTTGAACAGTTCTAGGGCCATCATTTTCGGCAAACCACATTGATTAATCTTTAGCTGAGGTCCAGCAACAATTACTGAACGACCAGAATAATCTACGCGCTTTCCTAGAAGGTTTTGGCGGAAACGACCTTGTTTACCCTTGAGCATATCGCTCAATGATTTAAGACGTCGACGTTGTCCGGTAGCTGCTACAGCGCGACCGCTGCGAGCACTGTTATTGTCTATCAAGGCATCAACTGCTTCTTGTAGCATTCGCTGTTCATTGCGACGAATAACTTCAGGAGCGTTAAGATCCATTAGTTTCTTTAGGCGGTTGTTACGGTTAATGACACGTCGGTATAGGTCGTTAAGATCTGATGTTGCGAAACGGCCACCAGTTAGCTGTACCATTGGGCGAAGATCTGGTGGGATCACTGGCAGTACGCTTAGACACATACTACTTGGCTTAATACCAGCGCGGTCCATGCTTTCTAGAAGTCGTAATCGCTTCATGATCTTCTTTTTGCGTTGGCCCTTAGCAGCTTCAGCTTCTTCGTTGAGTTCTTTAATGAGTTCTTTAAGATTTACGTCAACTAGCAGATCTCTTAGAGATGCGCCGCCCATACCTACAGTAATCAATGAGCTAAGATCTTTAGGAAGATTGCGGTAATCAGTTTCATTAATTAGGTTTAGTTTAACTAGGCCAGTTACTTGTTCTTTAAATGCATCAAAATCAGCAGAAACTTCTTCAATTTCTTTGGTTTGCATTTCAGCCAGCGCTTTAACGTTGGCATCTTCAGCTTCAGCTTCTTTTTCATAGCGGTGTTTGATAGCTTCTTTGGCTGCGGCGAATTCAGCTTCTTTGTCGGCTAGAATTTGATCGCGTTTTGCAGTATCTACACTTTTAATTATGTAGCTGGCAAAATAAGCAACTCGTTCAAGGTTTTTAACGGTTAAACCGAGTAATAGACCCATCGCACTCGGAGTACCACGTAAGAACCAGATATGAGAAACAGGAACGGCTAGGGTAATATGCCCCATTCGTTCACGACGAACGATTGAACGAGTTACGAGCTCGCCATTCTTGTCTACTGCAGCTTCTCGGCTTCTAACACCCTTGTATTTAGCATCATGTGGGTTGATATCTTTTACTGGTCCGAAGATTCTTTCACAGAAAAGTCCGTCACGTTCAGGTTTCTGCGTTCGGTAATTGATTGTTTCTGGCTTCAGAACTTCGCCGTAGCTCCATTCTTTAACATCTTCGGGGCTTGCAACTGCTAATCGAACTCCGTCAAAATCAGCAATGTCGGTGTTATTGTTTGAATATCGATGTGGCATCATGGTCTTACGCCTCCCCTTCGTTATCAGAGCCTTCGGTAGTGGTATTCACCTCGGCTTCTTCGTTTATTACTGTGTCATTTACTACGGCGTCTTCTTCGCTAGTAACTACGCTAAATTCGTCTCCTACGGTTTCTTCGGTTACATCTACTTCTGATGCCATAGGCTGAGGTACGTCTACGCTAGAAGGATGAGCTGCTTCATCTTTGATGTTGTTAGCCAATACTTCTTCTGCATCGATTACCTTGTCGGAATGTACTAAGTCAACTTTTAGGCCAAGTCCTTGTAATTCTTTAACAAGAACGTTGAAGCTTTCAGGGACCTTTGGACCAACTATTTCAGTTTTCTTGATGATTGATTCATAGGCTTTCGATCGTCCGTAAACATCATCAGACTTAATTGTTAACATTTCTTGTAGCGTATAAGCTGCGCCATATGCTTCTAATGCCCAAACTTCCATTTCTCCGAAACGCTGTCCACCATTTTGTGCTTTTCCGCCGAGTGGCTGCTGGGTAACCATAGTGTATGGTCCGGTAGAACGTGCGTGGATCTTGTCTGCAACCATGTGGTTTAGCTTAATCATGTACATACAACCAACTGTTGTACGTTCTTTGAATGGTTCGCCGGTACGTCCGTCATATAGTTGCTGTTTGCCATCTTCTGGGAAGCCAGCTTTACCTAGTAACTCATGAATTTGATCAACAGGTACACCATTGAAAGCCGGGCTAGCAACTTTCATTCCAAGTGCTTTTGCTGCCATTCCAAGGTGAGTTTCAAATAACTGACCGATGTTCATTCTTGAAGGAACACCAAGAGGGTTCAATACAATCTCTACAGGAGTTCCATCTGCCATGAATGGCATATCTTCTTCAGGTAGGATTCGGGCAATTACACCCTTGTTGCCGTGGCGTCCGCCGAGCTTATCGCCAACAGCAATTTTGCGCATCTGAGCAACGAATACTTGGATTTGCATGATTACGCCAGATTTTAGTTCATGACCATTTTCGCGGCTGAAAACTTTAACTCCGACAACTTTGCCGTGCTTACCATTACTCATGCGTTGTGAGGTGTCACGTACTTCTTTGGCTTTTTCGCCGAAAATAGCACGTAGTAGACGTTCTTCTGAACTTAGTTCTTGTTCGCCTTTTGGAGTAATTTTACCTACTAAGATATCGCCGGGGTGAACTTCTGCACCGATACGAACGATTCCATCCTCGTCGAGGTGACGTAGACTTTCTTCTGAAACATTCGGGATATCTGATGTGATAACTTCAGGGCCCAGTTTGGTTTCTCGAACTTCAATCATGTAGTCAACAATATGAACAGATGTTAGGGTGTCATCTTCTACTAACTTACGACTGATGATCATAGCATCTTCGAAGTTGTATCCGCCCCAAGGCATAAAGGCTGTAACTAGGTCTTTTCCTAGAGCCAATTCACCGTCTTGGATTGACATACCTTCGATCAGAACATCGCCAGCTTTGACCTTGTCGCCGCTATTAACAACAACTTTCTGGTTGATTGAAGTACCTTCGTTGCTGCGTATGAATCTTTGTGGTTCATAAGTAACGCTGCCGTCTTTGTATTTAACTACAACTTCTTGGGCGGTAGCTTTTGTAACGTCTCCCGCGCCTTCAGCCAAAATAACCTGTCCGGTATTTCGGGCAGCTGAGCGTTCTAGGCCAGTACCAACAATTGGACTTTGAGGCTGTATCAAAGGAACAGCTTGTCTTTGTTGGTTAGAGCCCATGAGTGAGCGGTAAACGTAGTTCTTTTCGATGAATGGGATGAGTCCAGCACTAGAACCAATAATCTGGTTTAGTGATGCGTCGATATAATTAACGTCATTGGCGTCTACTTCACCTGAATTAAGGTGTGATCGAGCACTAACGCGTTCATTAACGAAATAGCCGTCTTTGTCGATGTCTTCACCGCTGCCTGCAATAACTGCTGAGCCTTCTTCGTAAGCATCTAAGTAAACAATTTTGCTTGTTACCTGAGCTTTTACAGGCCAGGTAGCTTTAGATGTTACTTTTTCTAGTTTTTTAGCGTCAGCAGCTGTAATTTTGCTGCCAGCTTTGACTAAAACTTTTCCTTTTTCGTCATGAAGGTCTTCGCTAGCTATGTGGCCAACGATATCCTTAGGTGTTGCTGCATTAATTACTTTGCGATATGGAGTTTCGATAAATCCGTAGTCGTTAACACGTGCGTAGTTAGCAAGGTTCAATACCAAGCCAATGTTTGCACCTTCAGGTGTTTCTACGGCGCAAATACGACCATAGTGTGTAGCGTGCGCATCACGAACTTCGAAACCTGCTCGTTCACGACTCAAACCACCTGGGCCCATAGAGCTAAGGCGTCGTTTGTGTGCTAGTTCAGATAACGGGTTAATTTGGTCCATAAATTGCGATAGCTGTGAACTAGCAAAGAATTCACGTACGGCAGCTACTATTGGACGAGCATTAATCAGCTGTCCAGGCGCTACTGTTTCAATTTCGGACATACTCATGCGGTCTTTGGTGTTGCGTTCCATTCTTAGCAGACCAATACGGAATTGTCTCTGCACTAATTCGCCAACTAATTTAACGCGGCGGTTAGCAAGACTATCGATGTCGTCTGCAGGATCTTGAGTGTTATTTAGTCGGATAAGTTCAGCGATGATTGCTTCGATATCTTCTAAACGCATTACACGATTTTCGAGAGTGTTTGGAACATTAAGATCTAATCGTTTGTTGATCTTGTAGCGTCCAACACGGCTAAAGTCAAAGCGCTTGTAGTTGTAGAACATATTTTCGATCAATGACCTTGCGTTATCTACAGTTGCTAAATCTCCAGGGCGAAGTCGCCTATACACTTCAATCAAGGCGTCGTTTTGACCAGTAGTAGGGTCTTTTTCGAGGGTTTTTTCGATATAGCTGTGCTTGCCACTATCAACATGCTTGAAAGCTTCTTTCATGCGAGTTTCTGTAACGCCAAGAGCTTTTAGTAGAGTTGTAACAGCCATTTTACGTTTACGGTCGATTTTTACATACAATGCACCGTTTGCAGCGGTTTCGAATTCAAGCCAAGCACCACGTCCAGGTATAACCTTGGCGCCGTATACATTTGTAGCTCCACTTTGTTCAGCAGTAAAGAAAACACCAGCTGAGCGAATCAACTGGCTTACAACGACACGTTCAGCACCATTAATTACAAAAGTTCCGCGCGTTGTCATCCAAGGATAATCACCAAGGTAAATTTCTTGTTCTTTAATTTCGCCTGTAACTTTATTTGTAAGCTCAACATTAGCCATTAAAGGGGCGTCATAGCTAACATTGTTTTCGCGGGCCATAGTTTCGGTGATTTTTGGTTCACCAAACTTATAATCTTTGAACTTTAATGATAATTTTGTACCGGTATAGTCATCAATTGGACTAATTTCGGCTAGTAATTCTCCAAGGCCTTCTTCGATAAACCATTGGAATGATTTGTTTTGATGATCTACTAGATTTGGTAAATCTAGGTTATCCTCGGTTTTAGTTAGTGATACTCGCGATGCTTTTGTAGTCGATGTTTTTGCCATAAAACGTAATAGTCCCCCGTTATATTGTTGTAATTAAAGACTTATAATAAGATTTTTAGTAACCGTATTGATAAAATAGTCTTTTTTTGTTGGTTCGATATTTTTGTATTGTTTTGATTCGGCCGAAGATCCTAAGTCAAGGTTTTTGGCTTGCTATATACAAGCTACTTGTACTTACACTACTTCTTGATTCTATATTGTGGGGTAAAGACAGTTAAATGTCAATACGTTATTTGATGTTTTTAGGAGGATTTGTGATCACTTCGTCGACTATGCCGTATTGTTTAGCTTCTAATGCCGATAGCCATTTGTCACGTTCCATGTCTTGGTGGATGATACTGGGTTTTTGTCCGGTGTTTGTTGCCATAATCTCTTCAAGTAATTTTTTGACTCTTAGTGACTCTTTAAGATCTATTTCTTGATCGGTAACTTTACCTCGGGTTCCAGATGATGGTTGATGAATCATCACAGATGCATTTGGCAGAACGAATCGCTTTCCTTTAGTTCCGCTACTGAGCAAGAATGCTGCAGCTGAGGCTTGGATGCCAATACCAACAGTCTGTATATCATTGGAAATGTATTTCATAGTGTCATAGATAGCTAATGCATCATAGACGCTGCCACCAGGACTATTAATGTAAAAATATATATCTTTTTTGGGATCTTCTGATTGTAAGAATAAAAGCTGAGCTACAACAATATTGGCGCTTGCCTCATTTACATCACTGCCCAAGAATATAATCCTGTCTTTAAGTAGACGGCTATATATGTCATAAGCTCGTTCAATACGACCTTCGGTCTCGATTACAGTAGGTATTAATACGCTCATATGAATTATTATATCTATAAGTTGGCACTCGTCAAGCTCGAGTGCTAAAAATTTTACTTAATAGTCGGTTACCTGGCATTCGTGATGAAAAATTACTTCACGGGTATAGTTATCGGCCGGCTTCAATCTTGCAGTTACGTCTTCAATACCTGTGAATTGTAATTCTCTTTGATGATTGTCGGGGCGTACGTGTAAGATTCCTTCGGAGTCGACTGATTCAGTTACAGTATCGAAGCTATAAGGAGATTTGGAGAGGCATTGGTTTTTGCCCATATAATCCCATCTAGCGCCAGTATTAGGATCTTCTAGCCATTGAACCTTGCCGCCATAATCAACTTTATACCTATTTGAAGGCGAATTATCTTTTGAACGTATCTGCTGCAAATTTTGATAATCATTTACCTGCACTTCTGCATTCGACAACACTAAACCTGCAGCAAATATTCCAAGTGCTGTTTTTAGCTTATTGTTTTTTACGATTTCTAGAAGTTCTTTTTTCATTTAAGTAAAGATTGTACACGTTATGGTCAATTTAACCATGTGCTTAATTATTTTGAATAACTACGGAGTAGGTCTAGAGTTTTTTCAGTAAGCATTCGACTCATGATGTCACGCTGGTTTTCGGGTTTATCGAGTTCTGCTTGCATTGCTTCATCAGAATACTGCCCACGGAGTAGCTGCATTCTTGTCTGAAACTCATCCTCTGTCACCTTAATGCCTTCAGCTTCAGCTATTTCGCCCAAAATGATACCGGTTTTCACCCGTAATTCCGCGCCGGGGCGTTGTTTGTCACGATGTTCTTCGTCAGATAATCCTTCTTCCTGGAGGTGTTCTTGCCATGTCTGACCACGGTAAACAATATTGCGTTTTTCTTCTGCTTCCATGCGGTCGACTTCTTCACTTATCAAACTCTTAGGTACAGCTATGGTGCTTTTTTTAGCGATAGCTTGGAGAATTTCGTTTTCTTGAGCACGCTGGCTCTCACCATTTCGCTCAGCAGTTAACTGTTTTTTAATATCTGATTTCAATTCTGCTAAGCTTTTGAATGGTCCGATTGTGGTAGCAAATTTATCATCTATTTTTGCTGGTTTTACTGCCAAAACATCGTTGACAGATACTTTAAATAATATGGTTTTACTCTGAAGGTGCTTGGCTCCATAATCATCGGGGAATTTAATTTTAAACTCTTTGCTTTCAGTCGCCTTCAAACCAATCATTTCTTCTTCGAAACCTGGAATAAAACTCTTGCTGCCAATTACTAATGGATAGGCTTTGCCGTCGGTACCTTCGATTAGCTTATTTGTTTTGATATCATATCCAGCGAAATCTATATTTACTTCGTCATCTTTTTTAGCTGCTGTAGTAACTGATTCTTTGGTTGCGCCACGGCTTGCTAAATTATTTAACACTTCTGTTACGTCTTTTGCAGTTACGCTAACTGGCTTCGCGGCTATTTTCACTTTTTTGTAATCTGGCAATTTAATGTCGTCAATAATTTCCACCTCGGCAGTGAATTCCAGTACTGTGAAAGGTACAAATTTGGTAACTTCTATTTTCGGTTGCGATACGATCCTTAGTTTTTTTTCTTGAACTGCTTCTGGATATAATTGATTAATAATTTCATCGATAACTTCTGACTGGACTACGGTACTTTCGATATTCTTTTCTATGAGATGATCAGGCGCTTTGCCTGCCCTGAAACCCGGTACGGTAACGTTCTTTTTCAATCTAGATATCACCTTGGTTTTGGCTTTGTCTAGATTAGTTTGGCTTGCTTTGAAGCTTAATTTGATAGTGGTGTCGTTAATTTTTTCTTGAGATAAATGCATAGTGAGTAATCTTAACAGATTACCGCGACATTGGCTAGAGTTTTACCTACACCTTGAGGAACGGCACGATAAGGATAATTGCGGCGATGGCCCAAGCTATTTCTACAAAAGCGCCAATTGGTCTTTCGAACCACTGTATGCCCTTGGCAAATTTGCCGTAAGGGGTAAGCTTGGATTTCAAACCCACTCGCATTTTTTGCCATCTATTGAATGACAAGAAATCAGGTGAAGCCGCGACAAATGCGCAGAATGCGGCAATTGCCCAGTGCTGGGGCTTAATAATTGCCAAAACGATAACTAGTAGAACGCAAAGGACAGTGTCTATGTAGAGTAATCTTTCGAAACTTTTGCTTTCTAGAGCATGTTTTTCTGATATGCCGCTGCCGAAATGAGGGATAGCATCGCAAATATAGTGAGATACCAAAGATAAAGGTATCGCTATGGCCGGCTCACTGATAGCAAATCCGATAACTGTACCGGTAAGGGCGTGATTTATTGCTCTCATTTAAATGTATCGACTAGCTCTTTGAGGGACAGCTGAGATTCGTTGCCCGAATGTAGATCTTTCAGCTTGTATGTCTGCGTATTGATCTCATCGTCACCGACTATAATTACGTTATTGATATTTGATTTAGTGGCATTTTTTATCTGGTCACCGAGTTTTTTGCCGCTATAATCTACGGCCACATTGATTCCATGCTCTCTGATACTTTGTATGTAGCCATGACTTTTTGACGATACATCGCCAATTAAACATGCATAAATTTGAGTTTCTGGATCGAGCACAGGTAGTAAGTGATGTAGGTTTAAAAAGTTTTCTAGAGTAACATCACCCCAACCAAAACCGACAGTTGGCACGTTATCTACACCAAACAGGCCGACTAGTCCATCGTACCGGCCGCCACCAAGCATTGAACGGTTATTCTCTGGATGTGTGTCTACAGCTTCAAAAACAATTCCAGTGTAATAGTCAAAGCCGCGCATAATTGTGATGTCAAAAACAGCATTATTAATATTTGCCTGCTTTAAAGAACTAAGAACCGACTCTATTTGCAACGCACTTGAATGTTCAGACACGTCTGCTGGTAATTCGCTGATGGATTTTGCGTCTAATAAGGCTAATAGCTTTTCCGAAATACCTTCTTTTTTATGCGTATCGCTCAGAGCATTGTCGATTCCAGTAATAAATTTTGAACGATCGATTTTGTGCATTTTATCAATTAATTTACAGACATCGTGTGTTTCTTGTTCATCGAGCTTCAAATAATCCTTCATAAGATGATTAATAAGCGCTCTGCTGTTGATACGGGTCTGATACATATCGTCTTTGGCGCCAAAAGCTTTGAACATATCGGCAATCATACTTATAAGTTCGATCTCGGCATTTTCATTTGCTACACCGAATATATCAACATTCAGTTGCCAGTGTTCTCTTAGGCGACCACGCTGAGGACGTTCATATCGCCACAAATTTGGAATACTGTACCATCTGAGAGGATAAACAAGTTCTTGTCTTTTAGCGGCTACCATGCGACTGACCGTAGGCGTCATTTCTGGACGGATTACTACCTTGCGGCCACCTCTGTCTTCAAAAGTATAAGTTTGATCGTTTACAATTTCTTCACCGGTTTTGGCCGCAAAAATTTCTAAGGGCTCTAAAATTGGTGCGTCGTATTCACTGTAACCATATTTTTCGGCTACACCCCTGAGTACTCCAAACATATATTTTTGGATTCTTTTATCTTCGGGGTAAAAATCTCGTGCGCCTTTATATGTCTGAGTAGATAATGCCATTTTATTTTTTCTTACGCTTATATTTATGTCTATATATTATCAGTATTCAGGAGTTCTGTCGCTACTACAAGTGAGGTAAATTGGTGCGGATGAGAGGACTTGAACCTCCACGCCCGAAGGCACTAGTTCCTAAAACTAGCGTGTCTACCATTCCACCACATCCGCATGTTGTTCTGGTTACCGATGTATTTTAGCTAATTTTTTTATAAAATACCAGCTGCGAGTCACCAAAATGTTTATTTTGGACTACTTCTAGGCCTTCAAATCTCAAAGCTTCGGCTTTTCCTGGCCATGATAGAACTAATATTCCGCTGTCGTTTAGATGCCTGGGCATATGCTTTAAATCACGATATGGAATGTTGTCATAGGGCGGATCTAGAAAAATAATATCAAAATGCTGGGCTTGGTGACGAGTAGACCAGGCGTTAGCGAAAGCTCGAATAGCTTTTATACGATCTTCCAGGTCTAAGCTTGTAATATTCTCTTGGATGCAGCTATGGGCTTTTTTATCTACTTCTATTGCTGTGGCTGATTTTGCACCCCTGCTGATAGCTTCAAAACAAAGTGCACCACTGCCGGCAAAAGCATCTAGAACAGTTAATCCTTTTATATCTCCGAGTACTCCGAAAATAGCACCTCGCATTTTGTCGCTCATAGGATGAGTACGATGGCCTTTGGGGCTGCTAAAATTACGTCCGCCTAGATATCCAGCTATAACTCTCATTATTTGGCCCCAATCTTGGTAGGTTCTTTGGCGTCCAAACAGGCCTTGTACCATACCAAGGTCACGGCTTGTACGATCTCGGGTATAAGATATTTACGAACCTTCTTGGCAACAGGTATGTTCCAGCCTGATTTGCAAAATTGGCTATATATATCTAGTTTGGCGATGGCTTGTGATTGAGATCTAAACCACGCAGTTAGATTTTGCTTTTTAAAACTGGATATCTTGCTTGGTTTAGGCAAAATGCCGAGACGATTATGAGGCGCCATCAGTATAGCAACTCCGGTTTCGAAGGCTGCATGATTTGTATATAAACCTTTAGGTCCCCACATCTTCCAGTTATTTTTGATCGTTTTTGATTTAGTTTCACCGCTCATCATCAATTTACGATAAAGAGAGTTTCGCGTGTCTTTGGATTGACCGTTTCTAAGTTCACTCATTTTTTCTTCGTATGGGAAATGATGAGCTGGAGTTAGGCCGTCTACTATGGCATGGGCAATCCAGGCTGCTTCGAACGCTGATTTAACCTGATCTTTATTTCTGAGTGCGCAAACTAGATTCTTGTAATGTAGTTCGATTTGTTTGATAAGTTCGTCGTCGGACATATCGAAAGGATCGATGAAATGCCAAGGCTCGTCTCTGGCAGGGCTCTTGCGCTTGATAGCATCTGGTCCGTTATTGCCTTCAAACTTCAAAATTTCTTTTATCGATGGAAAGTTATTTTTTGGGCATAATTGTTGCAATTGCCGCCTGGCTATCTTATCGATCCGCTGATGTGCTCCAAGCACATGACCAGAAAATGCATTGATGGTAGATCCAGAATACATGAGAGTTAGTTTAAGTTCGTTACGGCCCTTAGGCGATTAACATGAGTCATTAGTTCTTTGTATTGTAGCAAATTATTGTCAGATTCAATCAGCTGCTTGGCACTACTGCGAGCTTTAGATATTAATTTAACATCTGTTAACTTAGCAATTCTAAGGTCGAGTTGGCCGTGTTGTGAAGTTCCATAAATAGCACCAGGGCCCCTAATGTCTAAATCTAGTTCGGCTAATTTGAAGCCATCACTACTACTCTCAAGAGCTCGTATACGTCTACTAGGAGGCTTAGAATCACTCAGCATCAAATAGCAAAATCCGGGATGTTCGCCACGACCTACTCTGCCTCTAAGCTGATGCAATTGGGCTAGACCAAATCTTTCGGCACTTTCAATAAGCATAATACTGGCATTAGGCACGTCAACTCCTACCTCTATAACAGTTGTAGATACTAAGATGTCTAATTTATGATTTACAAAATTCTGCATAATCTCTTGTTTTTCGGCAGGTTTCATTTTGCCGTGCAATAAGCCAATTTTCCGCTTTTTAAGATGTCCCTTTTGCATATCCTGATATACATTCTCTGCTGAATTGAGTTTTAACGTTTCGGACTCACTAATCAAAGGACAAACTACAAACATTTGCCGTCCTTGGTCTAGTTGTTGATCGATTGTTTCATAAAGAGCTGCTCTTGAGTTTGGTGACTCAATTGTTGTTGTGATTGGTATTCTGCCAGCCGGTTTTTGGTCCAGTATAGAAACGTCTAATTCGCCGTATAAAGTGAGAGCCAAAGACCTAGGTATAGGAGTAGCAGTTAAACTCAATACATGAGGCATGTGTCCGGCTTTTGACATCAATTTTTTGCGCTGATCTACACCGTAGCGATGTTGCTCGTCAATAACTATGAGAGCCAGTTTATGCATATCTACGGTTTCTTGAATCAAAGCTTGGGTTCCAATCATAAATTTAATCTTACCTTCTGATATTGCTTTTCTTGCAGCAACCTTCTGTGCCGGTTTTAATCCGCCAACCAACAAACCGACTGTTTCATGCTGATTAAGCGGTTTTAACAATTTATGGATGGTTTCGGCGTGTTGACGTGCCAATAGTTCGGTGGGCGCCATTAATGCAACCTGCCAACCTAGTGCTAGTGGCATCAAAGCCGCCATAGTAGCAACTACTGTTTTACCACTACCAACGTCACCTTCTACCAGTCTGTTCATTGGCTCTTTCTTTTGCAGGTCGAGATATATTTGCCAGATAGCTTTTCGTTGCGCTTGTGTCAGATCAAACGGTAAGTGGGCAACGAACTTCTGAGCTAAATCCTTTTTAAAATCTATACTCAGACTAACTTCGTGTTTATTTTCTTGCTTGTTTAATAAGCTTGCCATACTGAGTGCAAATACTTCCTCGAAGCCTAGCCTTAGTTTGGCTTTTTCTAGATCTTCGGGATTAGTTGGAAAATGTAAAAGTTTTATTGCATCAGATTTGCTTATCAATTTTTCGGATTTTAGTATTCCCGAAGGTAGAGATTCTGGCATAATTTTTATGACTTCGAGGCACTGTTTTAAGGCAGCGCGAATTTGACGCGATGACAATCCTTTAGTTTCTTTGTAAACCGGTAATATACGAGCCGTATTAACAGGCATATCTGAAACCATTTCAATGCTTGGATTCTGGATAGTAAAACTTCTATTTTTGAGTTCATAGTTTCCTGAAATATAGTAGATTTGTCCTGTTTTTATGGCTGTTGCCCTGTAGGGCTGGTTGAACCACACAAGCTTGATGCTACCCGAATCATCGCTAGCTATAGCCTCAGTAATATGCATACCGCGTCGTACATATCTGCCTTTGGCGCTAGAAATTTTCGCTTCAATGCTAACTGCGCCAGGCTGTAGATTTGAAACTTTAGTTATTTGCGAATAGTCTTCATAGCGCCTGGGATAAAAATCAATAAGATCAGCAACTGTAGAAATGCCTAATATTTTAAATTTTTGAGACTGGGCCTCACCTACCCCCTTCAGTGATGATATTGGGTTCAGGCTTGTGAGCTCCATTAACTATTTCTTACTTACTAGGAAAAATATAGAAGGACCAAAATATACACTAGCTAGTGGCTTCTGCATGACACGTTCGGCGCCCAGCATGATCTCTCTAGGTATGACCTTCTTCAGTGTGGTACTACGTAAATTAGACACCGAGAGAGTTGCATCTACCTTGAGCCCGGCTTTGGCAAGCTGTTTTATGACAATTTTAGGGTTGTGATTAACAAAAGCGATCTCATCATCTCGGCGGTTTTCTTTGGAACGAATGTCTACTGGCTCTTTCGGTAGCCCTTTACCTTTAGCAAGATGCTTTAGACGGTTT
This sequence comes from bacterium, assembly GCA_037134095.1. Lineage (GTDB taxonomy): Bacteria > Patescibacteriota > Saccharimonadia > Saccharimonadales > UBA4665 > RGVC01. Next base: position 31,889 of record JBAXMV010000002.1, read on the forward strand.
CTGAAATGCGAATAGCTAGCAACTTCGATAATCGCCTGCCCCTTTTCACTTAGCACTCTAGATATCTCAGAAAATTCTACACTTGGATCTGGCAAATGATGCATTACGCGGATCATAGTTAACAAATCAATACAGCCATCTTCAAATTTCATGTCGTCGGCCTGCATCAATTTTTGAGTTATTTCACTATGACCTTTTAGGAAGTCCTTAGCGATGTCGAGTTGTTGCTGGCTTGGCTCAGCTAGAGTTACATGGTCGGAGTATTTCTCCAAAAACAGGCATAGTCGGCCGTATCCACCACCGATATCTACGGCTTCTTTAAAATGTTTGCCCTTCAGCAGACGTGTTAGCGCCATTTCTTCGGCCATATGTTCGTATTGTCTTTCATCCCAATATTTCAAATAGTTATGAGA
>JBAXMV010000003.1:0-21755 GCA_037134095.1 bacterium
CACCCCTTATAATATTCATGATTGAATATTTCAAAAACCTCTCAGGTCGAAAGAATACTGAAGGCCGCGCCATTGAAATCTATACACATAGTGAAACTAAAGGTCCGGCGTCGAATTGTAGGCCTTTTGGTGGTTGGATTCCCAAACGAAGTTAAAGAAATATCCGAATTCGACACGCAGCTACTTGATAGCTTGAGTGACAGCATCGGCGTAGCCCTAGACAACAAATTGCTGTTTGAGCAAAACCAGCACGTGCTAAAACAGCTCAAAGAATCAAATACCAAGCTTTTGGCGCTAGATGAAGCCAAGGATGACTTTGTTAGTATGGCTAGCCATCAGCTCAGGACGCCACTTACTGCAGTTAAAGGTAATGTCAGCATGGTCTTAGATGGTGATGCTGGTGACGTATCCGAACTGCAGAAAAAACTATTAACTCAGACCTATTACAGTACTCAGCGTATGGTCTATATAATTGCCGATTTGTTGAACGTATCAAGGCTAAGAACTGGTAAATTTGTGATCGATCTCGCCCCTGTTAATCTGGCAGATATCGTGGAAGACGAAATGGAGCAGCTCAAATTTGCGGCTGACCTGAGGTCTATTAAGCTTGTATTTGTTAAGCCAAAGAAATTCACTTCGATCATGCTCGATGAATCCAAAACCCGACAAATCATAATGAACTTCGTAGACAACGCAATCTATTATTCAAAAGAGAGTCAAACCATAACTATAGAACTTAAAGAAAATGATCATACTGTTGAGCTGAGAGTGATTGACGAAGGAATTGGCGTGCCCAAAAGCGAACAACACCACCTGTTTACTAAGTTTTATAGGGCTGCAAACGCTCGCAAAGCTCGACCAGACGGAACCGGCCTGGGTCTATTTATGGCCAAGAAAGTTATTATCGCTCAAGGCGGCGCCGTTATATTCGATAGCAAAGAGGACAAGGGAAGTGTCTTTGGCTTTATGTTTAGCAAAAATAAGCTCGCTGTGCCCAAAGACTATAAGCCAGAAGATAAAAAATCAGGGGTTGATCTGCCTAAGTAAGACAGGTTTGGTTTTAAAGTGGAATTTTTAACACCAAAGTGCTTAATTTGCTCTTTTTGGTGGGTAAATAACTGTGGTGATAATGCTTATGAAAGTTACTACTACACATTATTGACAATTAATAACTCTTGTGATATATTTGAATAATCATTTTGACGTTTATTAATGTGGGATCGTCATTAGGTGGCAATTACTAATTAGTAGGAGTAAATAATGTCAGAGATTCCACGAGACCAATCACCAAATCCAGAAAGTTTTAACTCTGAAATGTTAAGACTCAAGGATGACCTTGATTCACTTAAACAAAAAGTTGAACAACAAGGCATAGAAATAGCTGAGCTAAAAGCCCGAAACGAAGCTTTAATTGCTGAAAATGCACAATTAAGACAAGAGCTTGCAGAATTCAAAGCATCTCAGGGAATCGATCAAGACAACCAACCTACAACCGAACTAAACAACGAAGAATCTGAAGAAGATGATTTTGAAGTTATTGTTCACGACAAAGAAGAATCTGAAGAAGATGATTTTGACATAAAAGTTCGACCACGCCAGGCGCAGCCACCACGCCAGGCAGTCCGACAAGAAGCTGCTAAGCCAAAAAAGAGTTTTCGTAACCGCGCTATGGGTGCATTAGCAGTAGCTGGTGCTGTGGGCCTTCTTGCTGGAGGCGCATTTTCAGGACTATTCAATAGCGGCGATAAAGAGGTTAAGGCTAATCCAACACCTAAAGACGTAGCTGCATCAGTAGCTAACACTCCAGAACGACAAAAAATGCTAGCAGAATCTGCTAAAGCACCTACCGTTTCAGAAGCAGTTCTAAAGATGCATAGCACTCCAAGTACAATCAAAGCTAACATTGTAGAGATCTTTAATCAAAAACAACGCCATACACTTGATCACCGTAAGGGTGCTATGAGTAGCATGGCTAGTGAATTTGCTCCAGCTAAAATAGATTCTTTGAATGCTGCTGAAACAGTAGCTTTCTCTGCCCAAAGCAGCGACTCATATGCAACTGGCCTATACAACGAACTTCACGGCCGCAGCGTTACTGACGGATTGCCTGAAGGCGTAAGTGTTCAGGATGCTCGCAACTACATCGAAGGTGTAATGATTGCACAAGGTACTAAATTCTCTATTCAACACCCAGTTCACAAGGTATTTAGAAACCACGGTATGCACGGCGAACACCGTTTTTACGCTAATACACTAAAAGCCGAAGGACAGATATCAATGTTTGCAATTACCGACGACCACGGCAAATCATACTATGTTAAGACTCAAGATGAATGTTTCAACTTGCTGAATGAGCTTAAAGGCGCGGGACATGTTAACCCACAAGTTAACCCGATAATTGTTCCTGGATCTAACCCAAGTTCACATCCACGACCTAAGCACGACAATAACACCACTCCAGCAGGTGTACCTGGCGAACCTCGCGGATCTGGCGGCAACGGCCAAGAACCAACTCGTCCACATGCCGGTAAAGCGCCTTCAAGCGTTCACCAACCTCAACAGCAGACTCCTCCACGCGTATCGACTCACGGTGAAACCAACTCTACTAAGCCAGCTGAAACTGGTGTAGATCATGGCACAACCGGTCCAGCTACTCGTGGTAATGGAACACAGTCACCAGCAGGCAAAATTAATGAAGGAACTACCCCAAGTGGTGACTAAGGGATAAGGAATAATGAATATGAATATTTTAAACCGCATACGATCAATGAAAACCCGAACCAAAGTTCTTGCTAGCAGCCTAGCTGAGCAGCTGCAATTGCTTTGCCAATTGTTGCCCACGCTGGATTTTATCCTGGACGAACAACTTTCGATTACAACAAATACGACGCTAATAACCAAAACTGTGATGACGCCAACAACCCAGCTGCTCAAAACGGCCGCTGTGGTTCTATGGACGGACCAGTATTTAACTCATTTGTTAATACTCCTAGCTATGGCGACGAACGCTACTTCACTGATGGTTATCGAACAGATCGAGGCAAAGCTTCTACTGCCGACACTATCACTGACGTTACTGACGGCAGCAAGCAAGTTGTTATACGAATGTATGTTCACAACAACGCCAACCAAGACACTAACGCTAGTGGCAAGGGTGTAGCCCATAACGCCAAAGTAAAACTAGAACTTCCAACCAACAGTGGTAGTTCATTGCAGGCCGTAGGTGCAATTTCAGCCAGCAATTCTGCACCTGGTGAAGTAAGCGATACAGTTTATATGACTGCAGGCCGTGCCTTCCACGTTAAATATGTGCCTGGTAGCGCTAAGTTGCTACGCAACACTAATTCATATGCTTTGAGCGACAGTATTGTAAGCAGCGGTGCTCCAATAGGTAACACTCAAATGAACGGCGAACTACCTGGTTGCTTTAATTACGCAGCACTAGTAGAAGTTACAGTAGACATCATCCCTGAGCCGAGCCAAAACCTTCAGCTTGTTAAACAAGTTAAGAATGTAGGCGACACTAGTGGCTGGCACAAAGAAGTTGCTTCTAAGCCAAACCAAGAACAGCAGTTCATGCTTACTACCAAAAACGTTGGTCTAGACCAGCTAACAGATGTATCAGTTCGCGACATCCTACCTCCACACGTATCATTGGTACCTGGAAGCGTAAAGATTGTTAACGCTGATAGCCAAAGCTATCCTCAGGATGATGGCCCACTATTTGGTAACGGAATTGGACTAGGCAACTATCCTTCAGGTGGCGGACGATACGTACTATTCAAGGTTAAATCACTAGATGATTTCGACGGTTGTAGCGTACGTGTTCGTAACGTAGCCAAAGCTAAATCAGCTCAAACTCCTAACGAAATCACTGATTCAGCAGATATCGTAATTACCAAAGAAAATTGCGCTCCAACACCTTCGTACAGCTGTGACTTGCTAAGCGCTACAGTCGGCGACAATCGCCAAGTGCGATTCACAACCAACGCTAGTGCAAGCAATGCTCAGATCAAGCTATACCGATACAACTTTGGTGACGGCACATCACTTGTTACCGACAAGAACGTCATTAACCACACCTATGCTAACGCTGGACAATATGCAGCTAGCGTAACAGTCGACTTCCTAGTAAACGGACAAACTGCCAATGCTGGTGGCGACAAGTGTGCTGTAGCTGTAACCATCAATCCAAATGGTGGCGGTACATCATCTAACCCATCTGTAACTGGCGGAGCACCAACTTCACTAGTAAATACTGGTCCTGGCAGCATGGTAGCCGTATTCATCGCTACTAGCCTTGTAGGCGCCGTACTTTACAGGTTCCACCTAGGCCGCAAGTTTAACAGCTAAGCTGTGGACAACCACTAGCGCTAAACGCAAAATTGTGCTACGGTAATAGTGTTTTAACAACGAGCAAAGACTGACCGCTCCAAAACACAAAAATACAATTTGACTATTAAACCCCCTAAATGTGTGGGTAAGGGGGGTTTTAATTTTCTCTCTGTTATGGTATGATATGTCGAAGCGTTTTGATCAATTAATCGCCAAAAAATGGTCCCATCGTCTAACGGTTAGGACACCAGGTTTTCATCCTGGCAATAGGGGTTCGATTCCCCTTGGGATCACCAAAAGAGACTCTTCCGCACTGGAAGGGTCTTTTTTATAAATTCAGGTATGCGTTATTTGTGAAGGTCCAGGTGTTGCCTAGTTCGTCGCTTTGGAAGATGAAACTTGTGCCAGCTGGAGGGCTAGCAGTTGAATATAGAGATCCAAGCAGATTTAAGAAAGTTGTGCCGTTGGAAATATTGTATGGCGAGCTTTTAGTCGAATCAATAGCGTAACCATTTGAATCTTGTGGGTTGCCACTGCCATCTGTACCCGAAGGGTAACTAACAGATGGATTATTTGAATATCCAGGACTTGGCGGGCTAGATATTATTGAAACTTCAACCCATTGTCTTTTTGCCCCGGCAACTTCTTTTATAAGTCTAATTTGATAGACTCCTGCATCCAGATTGGCATTGTCGGTGTAGTAGTTTGAAAATTTAACAAGTATTTTTGTGATATTGAACGCGTTGTCGGTAGTTGTTGAATGCGAATAATAAAAAGCCGATGCCAGTCTGTCATAGTTTCCTATTAGAATAGCTGGAGCTGAGTTGCGCGATAGGCTCACTGTATTGGTAGCGAAAAGAGTTTCGCCGAACACTAGTGCGTTATTTGAGTTCCAATATACGCTATCAGCTGCACCATAATCTGTCCCAAAAAAATTAAAGTTGTTACCTGCCATTGGAATTTTTATAAAGCCATCATCAAGAGGTACTGCTAAAACTATCTGTGTGAGTCCACTTGAGCTAGCCGATACCGTTCTGTCAGATGTAACTATTTGCGGCGAAACTACTGGATCTGGTATTACTGCAGCTGCTGTAGTTGAGCTGCTAGAAGCTGTGTCTGTAGATTTTTTCTTAGGAGTCGTAGCTGGAGGAGTTACTGTTTCTGTGGTCTGGTTAGCGTCAGTATTACTTACGGGTTTTGGCTTAGTGACGATTACCGGTTGCTTCGGTATTGAAGTAACTTTGTTGCTGTGGCTATTTGCAAAATAAAACGCAGCACCAATAATTATTGCTAATAAAACGATACCAACTACTGCTTTGTGGTCAGTAGCACTCATATGTTGAACAGGGATATCTTTTTTGTCTTTTTTATGCACAACCATTATTAAAAATTGTACCATTTATTTAGTATGCATGTTAGTAATTGTTGACCGATACATTAGTCGAACACCACTCTTATGAAGTTGCTTTTCCACTTCAAGTAGCATAAAGTAAACTGCATATACTAAAACCATAAAAGGAATCATAATGAAAAGTACAAACCATAAAGGCTTCAGTCATTTCGAAACAATCCTCTTGCTAGTCGTCGTCGCAGTAATCTCAGTAGTAGGATTCACTGTATATTCACGTAACAATAAATCAAAAGCAGACTCTGATTTATATTCAGTACAGCTCAATGCTCGAAATACATCAACATCTGATACCATTGATCCTGCTAAAGCTGACCCTGACACACAGCAGAATCTTGTTAAAGCTGGAGTAATTAGTCCAGAATCTATTAGTCCCAGTTCAAGCAAAAAATTAGTCGCTAATGCTGCGTCCACTAAAGCAAGTCCTTGGCCAAATGGCATTAAGAACAATGTAGCTTCAGGTAAGGGTTGGTACGTTGCATCCTGTAATGACTACAGATACACGAAACCAGATAGACAACATGGTGTAAATATTGTCACCTATGCTTCATATAGCCGACCTTACAATGGATTTTCGATTGAATTAAGCAGTACTCCTAAGTCTAAAAAGTACCCTCAATTTGGTACGGAGAGAGCTGCAATAACTACAAGTAAGCCTGATTGGAATAAGTCTTACGCTACCTACACAATACGAAAGCCAGGGGTTGCATATGTAGTGCGCACATTACAGTGGGCTTATTTACCAATGTGTGACTATGTCTTGCAATAAAAATTACTAGTGTCCATATAATAGGAATCTTCAGAGAAAGAGCGTCACTGTAATGTGGCGTTTTTTCTTTTTTTATGCATTACAATTAAGGCATGAAGAAACAGGGGATTACAGCGCAGATAAATCAGACGGCGCTGAGGCTTTTGGACAAGCAACCAGAGGGAATTTGGTGGACGGATTTGAATGCTATGATTCAGGAGACTAACAAGAATTTGCACCCTAAGACTATAAATGGCTGCGTGTGGCGACTAATAGAGAAATACCCCGACCAGGTGTATAAGCCAGAAAAAGGCCTATTTAAGCTGAATAAATACTCTTGAAATACAAAAAACTACCTGGAAGGGTCTTTTTTATAAATTCAGGTATGCATGTTAGTAATTGTTGACCGATACATTAGTCGAACACCACTCTTATGAAGTTGCTTTTCCACTTCAAGTAGCATAAAGTAAACTGCATATACTAAAACCATAAAAGGAATCATAATGAAAAGTACAAACCATAAAGGCTTCAGTCATTTCGAAACAATCCTCTTGCTAGTCGTCGTCGCAGTAATCTCAGTAGTAGGATTCACTGTATATTCACGTAACAATAAATCCAAAGCCGATACGGATCCAGCTGTTGTTCTAAGACAGCAAAATCAATCTAGACAGCCAGAAATGTATAATCCGGACAAAACAACACCTCAGGAGCAAGAATCACTTGCTGCAGCGGGATTACTTACGGAAGCAAATGCTAATGCCGTAAGTAATAAGACTATGGCTAGGAAATCTAGCAGTACTAAAGTTAAATGGATACCTTATGCCCCAGCTCTTGTTGCTTCAGGGAGAAGCTATGCGGTGTACATGTGTGAAGACTTTATGAACATAGACACCCAAGCAAAGCCATATAAAACCAACCTTCTTGTATATGCTAAATTCAGTAAACCATACAATGGAGTGTCCGTTGAACTTAGTCATGATAAGGGGTATAAAGCCAAAAAAATTTCGTATCAGTTAAATACTGAACCATATTCGACGACACATGCATTTATGGGTTATGGTGAATATGTAACCCTGACTGTACGAAAGCCAGGACATGCATTAGTACTAGCAAACAGGGACTATGCACATATCGCTGGATGTCACTACTACTTTATTAAGGAATAATCATATCTAACCGGTTGTGATTGCGCAGGAGTAAACCGATAAAGAGACTTTTCTAGCGAAAAGTCTTTTTTTGTGGCTTAATTCATTGCCAAAAGTTGGTAAATAGTATATTGTGTAATTAATAATTTACTGGGAGTTAATTATGCGTTCAATCAGAAAAATACTACTATATGTGCTTTATGCGATCTTGATCATTTTGATTGCCGCTGCTCTTATCATTGCCTTCAAACCTAAGAAAAAAACCGTAACTGTTCCTACTGCTACAAACGGCTCTAGCCAAGCAGCCAACAAGGCCAAAGACGGACTAAGTGTTTCTCAGAACCAAGATGGCTCCAAGATTAGTACTACAGCCAATCCAAACAGTACTTCTACAGGCACTTCCAGCACCAGCACAACTACTCCTAGCAAAACTGCTCCAGCCAATCTAGCAGCTACCGGACCAAAAGAAACTTTCGCAGTATTTGTGGGCGCCTCCGTCCTAGGAGCCGTAGTCTATAGGCGCATGCTCGTCAAAAAGCTTATTTAGCTAGTTGCCCCTTTTAAAACACTGGCTAGGGCTATATACTTATAGTTAAAGCGTAAACATTAAAAAGTGGGCATTACTAGATGAATCAAACAAACAAAGCGCCAAATGTGTCGCTGGAGAATTTCAAGCGGACAAAGATAATTGCCACTGTTGGCCCCTCTACCAACAGCTATAAGGCTATTTTGGGCTTGATAATGGCGGGCGCTAACGGTATTCGTTTGAATTTTAGTCATGGTACTCACGAAGAACGTACTCAGCAAATTGAATGGATACGAAAAGCTAGCGAAAGCTACGGCAAGCCGGTTGCGATTATTCAAGATTTACAGGGACCAAAGATTCGCCTCGGAGATTTCGACGGTATTATCAACGTTGCTCGAGGGCAGACTTTGAGTTTTGCTTTGAATGCAGATTACAAAAAAACCGGCCACATACCTACTCAGTACGAGCTTTCAGACAAAGTTAAGCGCGGCGAGCGTATTTATATGTTTGACGGAAAAGTTCTGGCGATTGTTACAAGCGTTCGCGAAGGAGTAGTTCACGCTGAGGCTGAAAACGATGGATTGCTAGTGAAGCGCAAAGGTATGAACCTGCCGGATACTGATTTTCACGGTGATATTATTACGCCAAAAGATCGGGCCGATTTAATATATGGTGCATCTCAGGATATTGATTACGTGGCACTTAGTTTTGTGCAAACTGATCACGATATTTTGACTCTCAAAAAATTACTAAAAAACATGAATAGCACAGCCAAGGTTATTGCCAAGATTGAAACCAGAGCGGCCGTCGATAATCTAGAAGAAATTGTAGACGCAAGCGATGGAGTGATGATTGCAAGGGGAGATCTAGCGGTTGAAACTCCAGCCGAGAGTGTGCCTATTGTGCAGCGTCAAATCATTGCCCTAGGCATTACTCACTCCAATCCGCAATTTGTGGCTACTCAGATGCTCGGTAGCACGTCAGCAGAGCCTGAGCCTACTCGTGCCGAAGTGTCCGATGTTGCTACTGCGGTCTTGGTTGGTGCCGACTGCGTTATGTTGAGTGACGAAACGGCCAATGGCAAATACCCAATTCAAGCCGTTGAAATTATGAAGCGAGTTATTTTGTATAGCGAAAAACATGCACCATTTGAAGTCAATATTATCGAAAAAGAAGACACTAGTCGTCAGTCAGCAATATCTAAGGCGGTGATTAGCTTGGCGGAAAACATTGATGCTCAGGCAATTGTAGTAGAAACCCGTTCGGGCGCCACAGCCTTACAAATTTCTTCCAGGCGCTGCAAGATCCCGCAAATTGCTGTCACAAATGACCCGCGCACTGCACACCAACTTTCTATAGTTAGCGGTATCAAATCTTTTGTTCGGCCGATTGATCATCTGGCAGCTTCTAAACTGACTGACTGGCTTAGAAAAAACAAAGTCTTGTCTAAAGGAGACACTGTCGTAACTGCATCAGGCAGGTATCCAGGAGTAGTAGGTACAACAGATACAATTAAGGTAAGAGTGCTCGAGTAGAACCTGTTATAATCGATATTATAAAGGGGTGGGATGTTTACTAAAAAAACAATAAAAGATTTAGACTTGAAGCGCAAAACCGTGCTTTTAAGAGCTGACTTTAATGTACCCGTAGAAAACGGCAAAATAACAGATGATTATCGAATTCAGCAGGCATTGCCCACCATCAATTATTTGCTAGGCCATTCCAAAAAGTTAATAATTTGTTCGCACCTAGGCAGGCCAAGTGGCCCAAAAGACACTGATGCAAGCCTATTCCCGATCGCCAAAAGGCTGCATCAATTACTAGATAGACCAGTTGGATTCGCCACCGATAGTGTAGGCGAATCAGCTGAAAAAGCTGTGCAGGCTTTGGGCAAGGGTGAGGTACTGCTGCTCGAAAATTTAAGATTCAATCCCGAAGAAGAAGCTAATGACGATACTTTTGCCCAAAAACTAGCTAGTTATGCAGATGTGTTTGTGCAGGATGGTTTCGGCGTAGTTCATAGAGCTCATGCCAGCACTGACGCCATAGCTAAGCACTTACCGAGTGTAGCCGGTTTGCTGCTGGAAAAAGAAGTAGACACCATCACTAATGTAATGCACGAACCTAAGCGACCATTGATGGCAATAATTGGTGGCGCCAAAATTGCTGACAAAATTGAAGTGCTGCACAAATTTATAGAGATTGCCGATTTCGTAGCTGTTGGAGGAGCGATGGCAAATACTTTTTTGGTAGGTAAGGGACTCAATGTAGAATCAAGCTTATATGATAAAGCAGATGTGCCTGTAGCCAGAGATATCATGCGCAAAGCTGCCCGTGAAGCGCGCAAACGTCCTTTCGTTTTTAGTGTGCCAGTAGACGGTGTAGTTGCCAAAAAAGTGGACAAAACTTCGCCAACAAGAATTGTTGATTGGGGCGCTCATGTAATTGCCGATATAGAAAATTATCCTAGACGGGTGCCCAAGAGTGCCAGCAAAATTAACTCAGATGAAATGATTCTAGATATTGGTCCTTTTTCTGGTTCGTTTATAGCTGGCGGCGTCCAGTTAGCCAATACGGTAGTCTGGAACGGCGCTATGGGAGTAACAGAAACTGCTGGCTTGCAGGGTCCGATTGGCCCGTATTCACATGGCACTGATTTAGTGATTGAGGCCCTGACAGGAGAGTTTGGACACAAACCATTTACGGTTGTTGGCGGTGGCGACACTGTGGGCTATATCGAGTCCAGAAACATAGTCGACTCTTTTGATCACGTATCGACTGGTGGTGGTGCTAGTTTAGAGCTGATGGCCGGCCGTAAACTGCCAGGTGTAGAAGTTTTATTAAACAAAAATTAAGCGTACAATAAAAGCATAAGTATCATGAAGAAAACTCTAATTGTTGGTAACTGGAAAATGCACCTTAACACTCAAGAGGCTAGCTTGCTAGTCAAGAGATTAGATGAACACGTCAAGGCGCAAAGGTCTTTAGAAGTCGTGCTTGCTCCTAATATGTTGGTACTGCAGCCAATAAGCCTAGAAATAGATAGTCGCAAGTTTGGCCTAGCCGCACAAAATGCCTATTCTGTAGACGAAGGTGCATTCACCGGTGAGGTTAGTTTTACTATGTTAAGAGGACTTGTCGATTATGTAATTGTTGGACATTCCGAGAGGCGCATCTACTTTAATGAATCCAACAAAGAGATCCGGGATAAAATCCAGGCAGCTATTCGCAATGGCATATCTCCCATACTTTGCGTGGGTGAAACCAAGCAAGAAAAAGCTCAAAAAGAAACTAAGCGCGTAATTCATGATCAAGTTACTACTGCGTTATCTAACTTAACAAGTGAAGAAATAAGTAAAGTAGTGATTGCCTATGAGCCAGTTTGGGCGATAAGTACATTCCAAGGTGAGCTAGCAAAGCCGACTGATGTCAGGCCTGTTTTTGAGCTCATCAGAACCAATATCAGTGAACTTTATGGAATTGATGTGGCGGAAGATATGAGACTGCTTTATGGCGGCAGCGTAACAGCCGATACCGTCGGTGGTTACTTGAGCATTAGTGGCTGCAACGGTGCACTAGTTGGTGGTGCCAGTATCAATTACAAACAATTCAGTGGAATTATCGACGTAGCTGCCAAAAAACTGCAGGCTAATGATTAAAATTTTATTTATAAACATCAAAAATTAGTTGTTACAACAGATTTAATCAGTTAATTTTGCTAGAATTAATTGATGATTGATCAACTGCTGGTGGGCTTAAATCCCGAACAAAGAAGAGCCGTAGAAACTACTGAAGGACCGCTACTTATTCAAGCCGGCGCCGGTTCAGGAAAGACTAAAACACTGACTCACAGAATTGCCTACATTCTAGCTCAGCACAAGGCCAATGAATTTAATATTTTGGCGGTAACTTTCACCAACAAAGCCGCCAAAGAAATGCGAGAAAGAGTAGCCGAATTGCTTGGGCAAAGCGCTGACAATCGCGGGTTCATGCCATATATGGGCACCTTCCACGGCATCTGCGTCCGCTTACTTAGGCAGGATGGTGAATCAGTTGGAGTGCCAAGAAGCTTTGTAATTTTTGACGAGTCTGACCGCCAAGCAGCGATTAAGCAGGTGTCTAAACAAATAGGTCTCGACGAAAAAACTTTTCCAGCTCGCAGCCTGTCTTCAATAATTAGTAGCGCTAAAAATGAAATGATCGATTCTCATAACTACCAGTCGATAGCCAAAAGCCCGGCCCAAGAAGCGGCAGCCAAGGTTTACCCGTTATACGAAAGAGTCCTCAAAGATGCCTCGGCTCTAGACTTTGATGATTTAATCAACAAAACAGTCCAGCTATTTAAAACCCAAGACGATATACGCCAGAAGTGGCAACACCAGTTTAAATACGTGATGATCGACGAATATCAAGATACCAACGCCGCTCAATATCAATTAGTTAACTTGCTAACTAATGATCAAAAAAACATTGCAGTTGTAGGCGATGATTGGCAAAGTATATATTCATGGAGAGGTGCTGATTTCCGCAATATTCTAAAATTCGAGAAAGACTACAAAGATTGCACCATCATCAAATTAGAGCAAAATTATCGCAGCACCAAACACATCTTGGATGCTGCTCATGCAGTTATTACTAAGAATGCTCAGCGATCAGAAAAAAAGCTTTGGACGGCCGCTGAAAACGGTTTTCCTGTGCAAATGTTGCCCGTAAGCAGTGAGCGCCAAGAGGGCGAAGCCGTGATTAGGCGTATAAAATTCGGTGTCGATTCCGGCAGGCGAAAGTTCAAAGATTTTGCAGTGCTTTATAGGACTAATGCTCAGAGTCGTTCAATTGAAGAAGCTTTTGTGCATTATGGCATTCCTTACCGTGTTGTGGGTGGAGTTAGATTTTATGACCGCAAAGAAATAAAAGACCTGATTGCTTATTTGAGGATAATTTTTCAGCCCGAAGATAGGGTGAGTTTTGAGCGAATAGTAAATACCCCCACCAGGGGCATCGGCGCCAAAAGTGTACAAACTTTCATAGCATGGTGGCAGCAAGGCAAGGCCGAAGGGGAGTTTAGTTTGCTAAGCGCACTCAGTAGAGCAGAGGAGTGCAGCGATCTCACACCACGAGCACGCAAAAACCTAAGTGAATTGGGTGACATTTTGAGTTCTTTGCGTACGTCCAGCGAATCTGCGACTGTAGCAGGGCTGATAGACTCTTTGATTCGACGCATTGATTATCTAAATTTTTTGGATGATGGCAGTCCACAGGGAGAGGCTCGCAAAGAAAACGTCAAGGAATTACTTAGTGTTGCCCACGAATATCAGGATGCTGGGCTAGAAGGATTTTTGGAGGAAGTTGCCCTAATTAGCGATCTCGATGGTACTGATTTTGGTAACGACTCAGTAACACTGATGACCTTGCATGCTGCCAAGGGTCTTGAATTTCCAGTTGTATTTATGGTTGGGCTGGAAGAATCTATTTTTCCTCACTCCAGGGCTCTGTATGATCAGTCAGAAATGGAAGAAGAGCGAAGGCTCTGCTACGTTGGCATGACCCGTGCCAGAGAAGAGCTGTACATGACATTTGCTTCTAGTCGACTGCTTTACGGGGGAGTAAATCATAATCCGCCCAGTAGATTTTTGTCAGAGATTGATTCAGAGTTTCAGGCAACTGCTACCGAATACGGTCAGGCGCCAGGTATACTTGGACCACCAAAAAATCCTGACATAAGTAATGATGAGCCCCATTACGTACCAGAATTGAATGAGGGCGATAGTGTAAGGCACCAAGTTTTTGGTCAAGGAACTGTCATGGAGCTAGACGGCGACAATGCCGTCATATACTTCAAAGGTAAAGGCAGCAGAAAGCTTAATATAAGCTTCGCCCCTCTAGAAAAACTCTAGTAATACAGGGTATTTGTTGGTAAAATTAAGACTTAAGTTCAGTGGTCATAAACTCTTATTTCCAAACCGCTCAATTTAAACAATAACTATGAAGACCAAATTCAAAAAATTGTTAAGCAAACTCAAGCTGTCGAAGAAGCGGCTTCAAGATGTCGATGTTGAGACAATAAAAAAGCGAAGCAAGCATCCTTATGCCGTTCCGCTTATTACTTTTGGTGTGCTCACCTTAATTATCGCTTCTGTTTATTTGGTGGCCAGGCAAACCAATCAACTGCCAAAACAAACAGACGCAAAAATCGTGATTATTTCTCACGACAACATCAAGCAGGTAGTCCCTGTGAAGCAAGCCACCGTGGGCGACTTACTTAACAAGTTAAACATTACCTTAAATCAGGGTGACGTCGTGGAACCAGCTCTAACAACCAAAATCAACCAAGACCAGTTCAAGATTAATATATATCGAGCAGTTCCAGTGCAGGTTGTTGATGGAGATACCAAAATATCCACCTTTAGTGCTGCTACTACCCCAAGAGCCATTGCTCAGCAAACTGGACAAAACGTGTATCCCGAAGACTGGATCATACGTGTTCCTGTACAAGATTTTGTGAAATCAGGAGCTATTGGTGAACAGCTAATAATCGATAGAGCAACTCCAGTTAATGTGGATTTATATGGCACACCAGTCGTACTAAGAACTCATGCCGCTACAGTAGGCGAGCTCATTAAAGAGCAAAAGATCGTTCTCACCAAAGACGATAAATTGAGTATTCCCGAGACCACTCCGATTACTCCGGATATGCAGCTTGCAGTGCTTAGGACTGGCACAAAAGTTGCTACGGTTACAGAAGTTATTCCATCACCTATCCAAAATATTAATGATCCAAACTTGGCATACGGTACTACAGCTGTCAGGCAGGCCGGATCTGACGGACAGCAAACCGTAACCTATCAGATTACGCTCAACAACAATAAAGAAATTGGTAGGACAGTTATCCAAAAAGTGGTTAACAAACAGCCAGTCACCACAATTAGAGTAGTAGGAACCAGTATTAGCGGTATCAAAGGCGATATGGCATTGGCTGGAATTCCGCCCGGTGATTACGCTGCTGCAGACTTTATTATTAGTCACGAGTCAGGTTGGCGTCCTTATGCTGCTAATGCTAGCGGCGCATACGGTTTGTGTCAGGCTCTGCCAGGATCAAAAATGGCCAGCGCTGGTAGTGATTGGGCAACAAATCCGGTTACTCAGCTTAGGTGGTGTAATGGCTACGCCGTCAGTCGCTACGGTGGTTGGCAGGGAGCCTATAACCACTGGATGGCAACTCGTAACTGGTAGTTTATGAGCGATAACCCCTCAACCAAAAAATCTTTAGGCCAACACTGGCTACGCGATGCAGAAAGTTTGCAGGCAATGTGTGATTCTGCACGTCTGAAACCCGACGACTATGTTCTAGAAATCGGACCAGGACTGGGCACGCTTACAGAATTACTGGTCAAACAGGCAAAAGCTGTACAAGCAGTAGAATTTGATGGACATCTAGCCTCAACATTACTTGGTAGGGTCAAAGCCGACAATCTGCGGGTAATCTCACAAGATATTTTGACATTTGATTTCACTCAACTCCCGGCTGACTACAAGCTGGTAGCTAACATTCCCTATTACTTAACTAGTAATCTAATAAGGCTTATTAGTGAGACAACTAATCCACCAGAAATTGCAGTTTTATTGGTCCAGCAAGAAGTAGCTGAGCGAGTTGTTGCCAACCCAGGAGCTATGTCGATACTGAGCGTTACAGCACAGTTTTACTGGCAAGTTAGTTTGGGCCTTAAAGTTCCAGCAGAATTATTTGAACCGGCTCCAAAAGTCGACTCATTAATTTTAATTATGGAAAGAAGAGACCAGCCGCTATTTAATGATGTTGATCCAAAAGAATTTTTTAGACTAGTTAAAATTGGTTTTGCGCAGCGAAGAAAAACTTTACTAAATAGTCTGAGCTCCGGACTACATTTAGACAAGCAAGCAGTCCAGGCTCTCTGCCAAAGTGTAGATATTGACTCCAAAAGACGCCCGCAAACTCTCAGTATGGAAGAGTGGCATAACTTATATATTTCATTAAATACTTGATGTGTTAAGTATTGTCTTCTAAACTGTTTATATGGGACCAACAAACACTATTTCATATCTGTTGCAGCACCTAGCTTCAGTTATTGGCAAAGACGCCGATCAAGTTCTCCAAGAACAGCTCGGTATCGGCTTTAGCCAATACAAAATACTGATGGTTTTGGAATGGAATCCTCGAGTTCAACAAAAATCAATTGCTCAGAGCCTTGGTCAAACCGAAGCCAGTATCAGCAGACAGATAAAGTTGCTCGAATCAAAAAACTTGATAGCAACCAAAGTCGACCCCAACAACAAGCGTATTCACATATCTACGCCAACTATATTGGGTATGCAGCTTACAGAAGCTGCTGCAGCAATCCTCAGGCGCAGCCTAGGCCCTGAATTCTCAAGAATGGGTGAAGATCAACAAGCCCAACTTATCAAAGGCCTACAGGCTTTACATGCCTCCGTGTGTAGGCCCAACAAAAACAATTCTTGCGATCACCCACTAGGGGTATAGACTAATTGACAATATATGATATAATATATTCAGGTCAGAAATGACTAAAAACATGGGGCTGAATTTTAAGCTCGACGTTGGACTTTATCGGTTAAATCAGCAGGTCGCTTGCTTAGCGTCATAAGGCAAATCCAAATAGATGCAAAAACTTCTATTAGCGATGCAGTAAACAAAGTCCTTGCGACTCGTTTACAGCTCGCACCAGCTTACGCTTAATTGAGTAAGCCGCGTCGCGTGAGACACCTTGGTATTACAAAGACGCGTCATATTTCCAGGGTTGCTTAGTTGACCATATTCTAGTCAACTACTAAGACTTTAGGATTGCTGAAACGAAATGTTTGTCTGTATAGATAATCGTTTCAAAAGATTTTAAAACAGACTATGCCTGTAGAAGATTTAACCAAAGATAAACTAGCGGACGCGGGGGCAGTACCCGCCAGCTCCTCCAAAAACGCATCAGAAATTCTGGTGCTTTTTTGTTGGCTTGAAATATAATTAGTTTGATGTGACTGCTATAATAAAATTAGATGCTACGAAATAAATATTTTTGGGTTATAACGGGTACAATATTGGCTCTACTTAGTGCTGGTGGAGCCTATTTGTACGTGCATAATCATAACGATCAAGTTGATCAAAAAGGCTTAACTTTATTGAATAACAATGACGGGACAGTCGCCGGATCTTCGACCGGTACCGGCAACAGCATCAAGAATAATAGTTCTGGTGGCTTGGCAGTAGGCTCGGGAAGCCCAACAAATCTCGGTCAGTTAGGTGGCAGCTCAGGCTCTTCTGGTGGCTCCGGAAGTTCTGGGCAACAAAGTCCCGGCGGAAGCAGCAATGCTGGCGCCCAGACACCTAGTCCAGATACTTTTTCTCAATATGAAAAATACAAAGATTCACCAAATGCTCTTTTTGGCGAAATCAAAGTTGGCGATGGTGCTGAGTTGACTGCTAATAAAACCGCTGCCGTTGCCTACAAAGGCTGGCTAACTAGCGGACAAATGTTTGATGCAACCAAAACCAACAACGATGGATCGCCACAGCCTTTTGTGGTCACACTCGGAGCCAAACAGGTAATACCTGGATTCGAACAAGGCATTGCCGGCATGAAAGTTGGCGGCAGTCGACTAATTATCATCCCTCCAAGTGCAGGCTACGGCGCGACTGCCCAAAACTCCATTCCTGCTAATTCAGTCTTGGTTTTTGAAGTGAAACTGCTAAGCGTTCAGTAGTAATTTGCTATGATTAGACTATGAAAAAGCATCAGCAACCCAAAAAATTCAGCTCAGAACTTGAGGGTTGGCTCAAATCACGAAAGCCGAAAACTTTTGATAGTCTAATAGAATTTTCCGAAGATAAAAGCTTTGCAATAACTCTATTAGTTTTGATGTTTTTGCCAGCATTACCCTTACCAACCGGAGGCATAACTCATATTTTCGAAATCATAGCTGCTCTTATTGCCCTAGAAATGATTGCAGGTTTCAAAACAATTTGGCTGCCAAATTCGGTTAGCAAACTCAAATTGGGTGACACACTGAAAGGCAAAGTTATACCAGCAATGTTGAGTCGAATAAAATGGCTTGAGAAGCATTCTAGTCCTAGAGCAAAATGGATTTTTGGCTTGCCGCTAGCCAATCAGGCTTTGGGAATATTGATTTTAGTTTTTATAGTTACGGCCTTTTTCTCTCCGCCATTTTCTGGTCTCGACACTTTACCGGCACTTGGAGTGGTAGCTATTAGTTTGGCAATTATCATGGACGATGCGATGGTATTACTGGCAGGAACCATTATCGGTTCGCTGGGTGTTGTGTTGAGTATTGGTCTGGGTGAGCTCGTTGTTAGGACAATTCAATCTCTCTTAAACTAGCCAAATCTACTTCTTAGGAGTATAGTAGAAGGTAGCAAATCATTTCTTGTGATTACAGGGTGGCCGATACGACTAACCACGAAAGGTAAAATCTCCTATGCCTACAGCAACCAGAAAATATTTACTGACTCCAGAAGAAGTCGAGCGAGTCGAAAATGAACTTCGCAAGATGCTAGAAGACGACAATTTCAACACATTGTCTTCATACATTGCCAGCACAGAAGTTTATAGCGACCATCAAATACCATTTGTGCAAAAGCACATGGCTTACCTCAGAAGTCATCCCAAAGTAAACCCCGATCAGTATCTTTCCAACCTGCGAATGATGACTAAAATACGCGCCTAAAATTCCTCCCTTGTGAATAAGCGTTATTCCTGTTACACTAACAGGGCTAGAAACGCTGCTAATAACGTCATTTAAACGACATGTTAGGTTCTAGAGAAAATTAAGTAATAAACATGTTTGACGAGGAGCAGCTAACTGGTTTGCCAGATTACCTCGAACAAAACGGAGAAAGTCAATAATGGCAACCAAACTATTTATCGGTTCCCTAGCATGGGCAACCAACGACGACAGTCTAAAAGAATTCTTTTCACAAGCAGGTACAGTAGTATCAGCTAACGTGATTATGGATCGCGAAACAAATCGTAGCAAAGGCTTCGGCTTTGTTGAAATGTCTTCTGACGAAGAAGCTAAAGCGGCTGTCGATCAACTAAACGGCAAAGAGCTAGATGGCCGAGCAATCGTAGTCAACGAAGCTCGTCCGCGCGAAGAGCGACCACGTGGTGGTGACTTCGGCGGCAACGGTGGCGGTAATCGCTACTAAATAGTAGTAACCTACTTGCATTAAAGAGCAGGCCTAGCCTGCTCTTTTTGTTTATTTATATCTGTAAAACAGTTACAATAATACGAGTGAAAAACTTCTATGTAACCACATCCATCCCATACGTTAATGGCGAACCGCACTTAGGCCATGCCATGGAATTTGTGATGGCTGATGTGCTAGCTCGACAAGCTCGAATCAATGGCGATAAAGTGATTTATAGCACTGGAACTGATGAACATGGCGGCAAAATATCAGAAAAAGCTGAAGCCTCAGGCATATCCGCCCAAGAACTAGCCGACTCAATGAGTGAAAAGTTTAAAACCCTAGCCGACCAGCTCAACATAAGCTACGACAAATTTATCCGCACAACAGACGAAGATCATCAAAAAACTGCTCAAATTATCTGGAAAAATCTCGAAAAAGATATCTACAAATCCAAATACGCCGGCTGGTATTGCACCGGTGATGAAGCATTTTTTAGTGAAGAAGAGGTAAAAGACAATAAGGGAATCTGCCCAAACCATAATCGCAAGTACGAGCGCATAGAAGAAGAAAATTATTTCTTCAAACTAAGTTCCTATTCTGACCAAATCAGGCAAGCAATCGAAAAAGCAGATTTACTAATTATCCCAGACTCTAATCGAAATGAAATTTTAAACGTTATCAAAGATGGCTTAGAAGATATCAGCATCAGTCGACCAAAAGACAAAATTAACTGGGGAATTGCTGTTCCTGGCGATGATGACCAAGTAATGTATGTTTGGTTTGAAGCGCTCATGAATTACATAACTGGCCTCGGCTACCCAAACGACCAGAAGTTTAAAGACTTTTGGCCAGCTAATGTGCAGGTCATTGGCAAAGACATCATCCGTTTTCACGCCGCTATCTGGCCAGCAATGTTAATAAGCCTTGGCTTGCCTTTGCCAAAAAAATTATATGTTCATAGTTTTGTAACTTTTAATGGCAAGAAAATGAGCAAAAGCCTAGGCAATTCAGTTGCGCCAAGTGAAATAATTGAAAAATACGGAGCTGATGCTTTTCGTTTTTACTTCTTAAAACACATACCTAGCTACAACGACGGGGACTTTAGTTGGGATGCGTTTGAGGCTGCCTACAACAATGAACTGGCTAATGAACTTGGCAACGCTCTTTCTAGAACGGCTGCCATGATAAGTAGTTATCAAGATGGAAAAATAGGGGTTATGCCTGATTTCAAAATTAATCCAGAGGTCTACAATTCTGCGTTAGAGCAATGCCGTTTTGATCGTGCTATGGATGAGATCTGGGAGCACGTTCGAGGACTAAATCAGTACATCGAGAAACAACAGCCTTGGGTTGTAGCTAAAACCGATGCCAAAAAACTGCAGCAAATATTGGCTCACCAAGTCGCTGTGCTTTTGCAAATTGCAGAATTATTAAAACCGATGCTGCCAGCAACTGCAGACAAAATAGTTAGCGTATTTGGATCTGGAACAATCAAACCACTCAGTGGAACGCTGTTCCCGAAGAATGGATAATTAGATGGAGCTTATTGATACTCATTGTCATATCCAGTCGATTGGTGACGGCGACGAATCCATCGCAGAAATCTGGAAAAAAGATCCTGAAATTACCGTCGACAGTGTTATAGCTGATGCCAACAAGGCAGGAATTAGCAAGATGATTTGTGTTGGCACAGATGTCAGCGATAGCCAGCGCGCCGTAAATTTTGTACAGGACAAAAAAGGATTATACGCCAGTGTGGGAATCCATCCTCACGAAGCCGATAGGTATGTTGGCGACAAACAGCAACTACAAAATTTTGAGAATTTATTAAAATCAGAAAAAGTTATAGCCATCGGCGAATGCGGTCTCGACTATCACTATTCGCATTCATCCAAACAGTCACAGATCGAAATACTCAAATTTCAATTAGACCTAGCAATTACCTACAAGCTGCCGGTGATTTTTCATATACGTGAAGCATTCGAAGATTTCTGGCCAATCATCAAAGACTACCCAGATATTCACGGAGTATTGCATAGCTTTACTGACAGCGTTGAAAACGTCAATAAAGCTATTGAGAATGGCTTTTATGTGGGGGTTAATGGCATCTCAACGTTTACAAAAGAACAGCAGCAGCTTGAATCCTACAAAGCCATTCCGATTGAGAATTTACTTCTTGAAACCGACTCTCCGTTCTTGACACCAAAGCCATTTCGTGGCACAATAAACCAACCCAAAAGAGTTAGTAACGTTGCAGATTTTTTGTGTGAATTAAGGCAAGAAAAACGAGCTGATATCGCCGCGCAGACCACCAAAAATGCAGTTACACTTTTTGGCATTTAGTATTTTATGAAAAAGCATTCAAAAAAAGATTGGGATTTATTTTTTCTAAAAGCAAT
>JBAXMV010000004.1:0-21695 GCA_037134095.1 bacterium
CATCTACATTGTCGAATAACTGGTTTGTAACATAAAGTCCTATTGCCGAAGACACGACTGGATCTTTAGGTAATGGCCCGACAGCAGCAACCCAATTATTAGTATTTAAGAATTGATGCTCGGTCCAACGCACAATGCTAAATGAAGTCATTGAAACAACCGCTAAAATTATGAGTAGTATTTTCGTGATATTTTTTATTTTGCTGGAAGTGGGATTTTTATTCATGTGCACTATTATATCTCATAAATTGATCAGGTAAGTAAAATATATCTCTAGATGATGTATGATAATTGCTATGACCAATAAAAATAACTCCTCAATAAATAAAGACGACCTGCGGGCAACACCTGAATTAGAAGATTTTGCTCACAAATACACCGAAGAAGGACAGGGCAAGGTAGGCGCCAAGCTACTAGACAATTACTTCATTTCTGTGAAACAACTGATTGATGATACTAGAATAAATGAAAAAAAATCTTCAACTGCAATAGAAATAGGTTGTGGAGAAGGATTTTCTACAGAAAGACTTAGGCTGATGCTGCCAAAATCTGTTGAATTATCAGCATCCGAATATGTAGCCAACCTTGTGCCCAAAGCTCAAAAAAGAAATCCTAAAGTAAAGATCATAGAGGAAAGCGTGTACGAAACAACGCACCAAAACAATACCTATGATCTTGTTTTTTTACTGGAAGTTTTAGAGCACCTAGATTACCCAGATAAAGCACTTGCCGAATTGCAGAGAATTATCAAACCTGGTGGCTACTTGATAGTCGGCGTACCCAGGGAACCAATTTGGAGAATGCTGAACATGTCGCGTGCTAAATATCTAAAAGATTTTGGTAACACTCCTGGACATCTGTATCATTGGAGTAGCAGAGGACTAAAGACAATAGTAGAAAGCAACTTTGGTACGGTAATTAAAACCTCTAAACCATTACCTTGGACTCAAGTTTTAGCACAGAAAAAATAAAGTGCTGATTGTTGTATAGTATAGACATGCAAGTAATCAAGAGTACTGACTGGGCGGACGGGGTTTCCGATCTATCGGCAAGAATTATAGACGCATTAACTAGCAACAAAAAAGTACTCTGGCTACTGAGTGGCGGTTCCAATATAGATGCTTCAGTAAAAATCATGGAACAGATACCAGATGAGCTTTCGGTTGGACTTATAGTTGGTCTTATAGATGAGCGATTTGGTTTGCCAGGACATCAAGATTCCAATATGCAGCAATTATTAACATCCGGCTTCCGCGCCAAACACGCCAAACTAATTCCCATACTGCAACCAGGTCTTGACCTGGAACGTACCGTAGAAGAATATGAAAAAGCCGTCATCCAAGCGCTGCGTCAAGCAGATGTTAGTATTGCGCAACTGGGAATAGGCGAGGATTGTCACATTGCCGGAATACTGCCAAATTCAGCTGCGGCCTTAGAAACCGAAAATTTTATAAAATCTTACAAATCAGATCCATACACCAGAATAACCCTGACATTCCCGGGCCTAGAAAAGATAGATATCTGCTATGCTTTCGCTTTTGGCGAAAACAAAAAGCAAGCATTAAATGAGATTATCAACGAGTCCCACTCAATTGTCGAAAAGCCAGGCACCATACTTAGAGACTTAGATGAAGTTTATATTTACAGCGATCAAGCGGGGGAAGAGGGTAACGATGAATAAATCAGACTTCAAAATCACCGAAGCACCGGTAATTGTGGTTTTCGGTATTACCGGCGATTTGAGTAAACGCAAGTTGCTACCAGCTCTATACCATCTACTTAGTAAAGACGTGCTGCCGGAAGATACAAAAATCATTGGGGTAAGCCGCAAAAATCTGACTACCCAAGAGCTGCTAGATACTGTGGAACTATGTGTACTCGAAAAAGATAACGTATGTGATCCTGTTGGTCTCAAAAAAGTACAAGCCGCTATTCAGACTTTCCAGCTAGACCCAGATGCAGACGAAGATTTCGAGAAACTAAAAATCTTGCTGGACCAAATAGATGGCTCCAAAAAACGCAGTCGTCTTATATATATGTCGACACCTTCAGATGCTTACTCCAAGATCGTTCAGCAACTGGGTGAACATCATTTCAATGACAGCCGCACCAAACTGCTGCTTGAAAAACCTTTCGGACACAATCTGGAAAGTGCCAAAGATTTAATCAAAATAATTAAGGGGCATTATAGCGAAGAACAAATTTACAGGATTGATCATTACCTGGCTAAGGAAACGGCTCAAAATTTATTGGCCTTTAGAATGCATAACCCGATATTTCAATCACTCTGGGACAGCGAGCACATTCATAAAGTAACAATTAGAGCTTACGAATCAATTGGTATACAGGGAAGAGCTGAATTCTATGAAAAAACTGGAGCATTGCGTGACCTAATTCAAAGTCATTTATTACAACTTCTGTGTATTACCCTCATGGACACGCCAAAGAGCATGAATAGTAAATCCATCCACGAATCAAAACAAAGTTTTTTGAAAAATATTGAAGTAGCAGACCCTTCAAAAGCAATAAGAGCACAGTACGATAGCTACAAGAAAGAAGTTAATAATCCGACTAGCTATGTAGAAACATTTGCTTCAGTAAAAATAACTCACGATTCTAAGCGCTGGAAAAATACTGAAATACTGCTCGAAACAGGCAAGGGTATGGATAAAAAAATCACTGAAATAATTATCGAGTTTGTTACACCACACGAAGAAATACGAAATAAATTAACTTTTCAAATTCAACCTGATGAAGGCATCCACCTAGACCTTGCAATAAAGGAACCTGGTTTTGAAACATTAATGAAACATGCTGAATTATATTTTCAATATAAAGATTCTTTTGGAGAAAAAAACAATGTCGACGCCTATGAGAGGGTGCTAATGGACGCCCTCAGAAATGACCAATCCTTATTCGCAAGCGACCAAGAAGTATTAGAAACCTGGCAGATACTTGATCCAGTCATTTCGGCGTGGTCGAAAAACGACAAGGGTCCAATAATCTACAAAAAAGGCGCCTCAGATTCAGAAATAATCGAATCTGATACAATAAGCTAATGATTACATTCTTTCAAGCAATATTGATCGGTATATTACAAGGATTTACAGAGCTATTCCCAATATCTAGTTTAGGTCACTCAGTCGTCTTTACCTGGCTTTTCGAATGGAAAAACGTAGCATCGAGTCAATCACAGGACGAATCATTTTTTTTGTATTTCCTAGTTGCGCTACACGTAGCTACTGCGATAGCTTTGATAATTTTCTATCGCAAAATTTGGTATCGAGTAGCTAAAGGTTTTTTTGGCTCAGTATCTAAACGCAAAATAGATAATCCGGATGCCAGACTAGCTTGGTTGCTAATATTTGCCACTATTCCTATTGGAATCATCGGACTAGCATTTGAACATACGCTCAGGACTCAGTTTGCAAAACCACTATCTGCAATCATTTTTTTAATCATCAACGGCTGTCTACTACTATTCACTGAAAACTACATCAAAAATAATCATATAAAGACCAAGGATAACTCTTTTAGTCAGACAACTAGCAGGGTCAGCAGTAAACTTAACTTACCTAGAGCTATGATAATTGGTGTCGCACAGATAGGTGCACTTTTTGCGGGAATAAGTCGATCCGGTATAACAATGATGAGCGGCTTACTCAGTGGCCTCAACCATGAAGATGCTGCCAGGTTTTCATTCTTACTGGCAACCCCTGTTATTCTAGGAGCAGGGCTCTTAAAATTGCCGGGATTCTTTAGCGATCAACTTGCAGCTGGCGTACACGGACAGATTTTTGCAGGTGCTCTTGCTGCAGGTATAAGTGCATATTTGTCAGTTAAATTCCTAGATAAATATTTCCAAAATAGAACACTTACTCCATTCGGCATCTATTGCATAGTGTTTGGTTTTTCTATGCTTATTGTCGGCTTTGTGAGGGGCGGCTTTTAAGGGAACATGTTGATAGATATCGCAATCTGTTTGGTTGCAATATTTTCAGTAGTACATGGCCGTGACATAGGTTTTGTTAGAAATTTCTTTTCAGCGACAGGGTTTTTTATAGGAGTAATTTTGGGTGCTTGGCTACAAGGCCAAGTTATATCTGATCCAATATCTACAACTGCCCAAGCACTCCTAGTTGTTGTGTCTTCGCTTGGTCTCGGTTTGATATTGTTAACAGTTGGAGAATATATTGGCATCCATTTCAAACACAGCAAATTTGTTAGCAGTCATAAAAAATTTGATAAAACTTTAGGTTCGATTTTTTCGCTCTTCGTCTTGGTTATATGTATCTGGTTGCTGAGCGCTCTTTCGCTTAGCTTGCCTTATAGCGGCCTACAAGATCAAATGGACGAATCTTTTATCGTTAGAAATGTAAACGAGATACTGCCGAGTGCACCAATTGTTATCGATCATTTTTCAAGCAAGATTACGCGCACCAATACCACAACATCGGTATCACAATACCCGCAAGCCAAAGATTCAGTATATAAAATTATCTCTCAGGGCTGCGGTCAACTAAAGGTTGGGACGGGCTTTAATGTTGGTAATAACTTAATTGCGACGAACGCGCATGTTGTTGCCGGAATCAAAAATCCTCATATCCAAACAAGTAATAAAATACTTAAGAGTGAAGTTGTTTATATAGATCCTGACTTAGACTTTGCCTTATTGAAAACTAGCTCCATAAACGGCACAAAGCTAAAACTTGATAGCAAAATACTAAGCGAAGGTAGCCCTGTAGAGTTGTTTGGTTACAGCGAAGGTGGCCCTTTGCAAAGCAAACCAGGTCACGTGAACGGTCATTTGCTGACAAAAACCAACAATATTTTTGCTGACAAAAAAGTTAGAAGAGACATCTACGAAATCACAACTCCAATCAAATCAGGGGATTCAGGCGGACCGGTACTTAGTGGAAATGGCGTCGTATCGGGAATGGCATTTGCCGAATCAACATCCATGAAAAACACTGGTTACAGCCTGATGTCCAAATCGATCAGCCCTATAATAGACATCGCCAATGCCAAAAATATTTCTCAACCAGTGCCAAACAATAGATGCCCATCCTGATAAACTTGCTATAATAAACTCAGAAATAAGTATTACCAATGAGTAAAAAAAATAAAGATATATTCAGAAGAAGTGCCGAAGCTCCAGCCGAGATGCTGGATAGGAGCATAGAAACAACTCAAAAAATTACCTCGTCTATACCTAACTCTCAGATTGTTAAAAAAGGTAATGCCTACTGGAACACTTTAGGCCCAGGTCTGACAACAGGAGCTTCCGACGACGATCCATCTGGTATTGCCACATACTCCCAAATTGGAGCAAAATATGGATTCCAGTTTTTATGGTTAGCAGTCTGGCTATTTCCGCTTTCAGTAGTAGTGCAAGAAATGTGCGCTCGTATTGGACTTGTGACGGGCAGGGGACTTGCTAGCAACATAAGAAGTCACTTCAACAAAAAAGTGCTATACATGTGTGCAATGGCTCTTTTTGTATCTAACGCCGTCAACATCGGTGCCGACTTAGGTGCCATGGCAAAAGCCAGTCAGCTACTACGGCCTTCATTGAACTTTGGCATGATGGTTTTGGGCTTTACGGCGCTGAGTTTGTTCCTTCAAATATTTACTCCCTACGAAAAATATGCAAAATATCTCAAATGGCTAGCACTTATTCTTTTGGCGTATGTTTTGTCAGCAATAATGGCAAATCTAGATTGGCAACAAATACTCCACAAAGGCTTTATACCTCACATCAGTTTTAGTAAAGAACAGATGATTTTAGTTTGTGCCGCACTGGGTACTACAATTTCACCTTATCTATTCTTTTGGCAAACATCCCAAGAAGTAGAAAATCAAATTTTAGATGGCAAAAGTACCGTCAAAGAACGCCGCGTAGCAACTGCACCCGGGGATATCAAAAATATGCGTGTAGACGTCTGGTCTGGCATGTTTTTGAGTCAGGTTGTAATGTTCTTTATCATTGCTACCTGCGGCGGCATACTTTATGCCAACGGCATACGTGACATCCAGTCCGCCGCTCAAGCTGCAGAAGCTCTCCGACCTTTTGCGGGAAACTCTACATACTACTTATTTGCTGCTGGAATAATTGGTACCGGTATGCTGGCTATACCAGTTTTAGCGGGTTCAAGTAGTTATGCGCTAAGCGAGAGCTTTGGTTGGCGCCAGGGACTTTATCGACCGCTCAAACAAGCCTACGCCTTTTATGGAATTATCATAATTTCAATGATAGTAGGACTAGGTATAAATTTCCTAGGAATCGACCCCATTAAAGCCTTGATATACTCAGCCTTTCTAAACGGCTTGGTTGCACCTATAGTACTAACCTTAATCGTAATAATCAGTAGCAACAAAAAAGTAATGGGTCACTGGACCAACAAACGCAGCACTACAGCCCTAGGCTGGGCCACTACTGGCCTTATGGCCTTAGCCGGTATGGCTGGAATATATTCATTGTTTTAGGCGCGAAGGGCATCTATAGGATCTTTGCGGGCGGCCTTGAGGGCGGGGAAAGTACCGAATAATACGCCTACTAGTAGGGATGTGAAGATTGCTATTACTACTATTTGCCAACTAATTGCAGGCTTAAGATCACTAAACAATCTAAGCAAGACATTTATTAGAATTGCTAAGCCTATACCTAAGACACCACCGATTAAGCTAAGAACTGAAGCTTCAATTACAAACTGGCTAAGTATCTGTTTGTTGGATGCGCCAACAGCTTTCCTGATGCCTATTTCATGCACCCTCTCCGCTACCGAAACCAACATCACATTCATGATGCCAATACCGCCAACTAGTAAAGAGATAGCAGCAACGCCAGTGATCATTTGGGTCAGCAAAGACAAGATTGTGCCGTTGTTGTCATAGTCTTTGCCACCAGTAATAACTTTGAAATTATCTTGAAAGCCATGTGAACGATATAAAGCAGACTGGACTTTGGCGGCAACGCTTGCTGCTTTCGAAGAATCTCCGGGGCGGGCGAGTATCTGATATATTGGCGCAGTATTATTGCTTAATTTTTGAGCAATATCATCCGATACAAAAATGGCATTATTGAAATCAGCTTGTTCAGTGAGCGGTGTGGTGTTCATTTCATTTAAAATTCCTCGAACTACAAATTCTTGGCCATGGTAGTAAAAAGATCTACCCAAGGGGAGTTCTTCATCAAAAAGTCTTTTCGCCGCCTTGTCGCCAAGCACGGCAGCGTTGGTGCCTTCGTCTTCATAATTCAAAAATGAACCATAAGCTACGGATTGGTTAAGCAAGCCAGGCAAATCACCATTAGTTCCTATAAACAAATTATCTTTATACACTATTTTGTCGCGGACGATTTTGCCAGTGGTTACGCTGATTGGAGCGGCCGCTGCAACACCATCAACATTTTGCACGGTTTTGAGATCTTTAGGTGTTAGAGCGCCAGTCACATTCAAGCCAGACAGTACGTCAACGCCACCACTGCCAACACCCTGATTGCCGTGAAGCTGTCCAGGCCGCACTACAATTACGTCCTTGCCAAGATGCTGAATTTGATGACTGACTTGCTGCTTAATACCTGCGCCGATACCAAATACCGTAATGACCGAAGCCACACCAATAATAATGCCCAGCATTGTCCAGAAACTTCTGAGTTTTGAGCCTAGTAAAGACTTGATACCTGCTTTGAAGTTACCATGGGTATATTCGTTCATGATTTTTTCTGCCTCTTTTTGGCTGGCTTCTTGGGCTTGGCAGCTTTCTTGAGCTTATTACTATTTTTTTCGGGAATTGATTTCATCATTACCGATACTCCAGCTAGCAGGTGCTCTTCATCGGAAGTGGTATTACTGGACATAACTTTGCGAGCAGTACTAGCTACTCGACCAATCGCAGTTTTTTCATCATGAATTATAGATCCGTCATGCATATACACAACTCTTGTGGCGTAGCGTGTTAATTCTGGATTATGGGTCACGAAGATGATCGTGTTACCCATTTTATGAACGTCAGCAAGCAGCTCCATAACCAGTCTTGAGCTTTCGCTATCTAGATTGCCCGTGGGTTCGTCAGCAATTATAAGTTTGGGATTGTTTATGAGTGCCCGAGCAATTGCTGCACACTGCGATTGACCACCAGATAGCTGGTTGGGCATAAAATATTCGCGGGTCTGTATGCCAACACGTTCTAGCATCAAGCTAGCTTGCTTAATTCTGTTAGTTACAGACACACCTTTATACATCAACGGCAGGGCCACGTTGTCTAATACGTTCAAGCGGGGCAATAAATTGAATGACTGAAAAATAAAGCCAATCATGTCGCGTCTTAATTTTGCAGACTGATTTGGCCTAAGGCTCTCAACCGCTTTGCCTTGAAGTCGATACTTGCCGTGGCTAGGACGGTCTAATAGACCGATAACGTTCATAAGAGTACTCTTGCCGCAGCCACTAGGGCCCATCACGGCTACGAATTCACCTTTTTCAATAGTTAAGTTGACCTCATCTAATGCCAAAGTAGTAGCATCGCCGAAGCCGTACAGTTTGCTGACGTCTTGTAGTTCAATTAAAGCCATCGTTAGTCAATAGTGTAAACCCTTGAGCGCATCAGAGGCAAGAAAAGTGTGTGGTAATTTTTGATAACTACGGGTAACAGGGTAAAATGTTGGGTAACGGAGGGGTCGCATAGTGGTCTAGTGCGCCATCTTGGAAAGGTGGTGTAGGGGCAACTCTACCGAGGGTTCGAATCCCTCTCCCTCCGCCATTTTTTTAGTACAGATGGTACAATAAATGCATATGCTTTTAGCTTCATTTTTCTCATGGTGGTACGGTATCGGCTGGAAACAGCAATTTAGTGGCTTAGGTCCACGTATTAAATCGGTAGAAGAAACTTTTTCAGTCAAACAATTACTCAGAACCTTATTTGCGCCATGGAAAAAAATCATCAGTTATCCAGGCGATAATATCAACGAAAAATTTAGAGCATTTGTCGACAATATGTTCAGTAGAGCAGTCGGCTTTGTGGTTAGATCTATCGTACTTTTGGCAGCTCTATTTTCTATTATTCTCACAATCATATTGTCTATTATCGAAGTTATCTTGTGGCCTTTGATGCCTCTGCTAGTGCCAATATTAGTCATCTACGGAGTTATGTCATGAGTGCAACAATCTTTGGAGTTGGTACTACTAGGCACAAAAAAGCTAGGCTAGGCAAAACTATCGGTAAAACAGGTTACTACATTATGCTAGCGGCCGCTGCTTTATTCGGCCTTACAGCACTTTTGATGCTGCTGAATTCAGACAATAATTTAGCAGCCTTAATATTTTCTCCAGCTATTCTGTTTTTCATGGTTGCTACTTGGTGGAAACATGATCTATCGATTCTTCCAATAGCTGGTGATTCAATAAGCGACAGATTGTCATTCGACATTCTAGCTAATCTCCCCAACAAAGAAATCGACTCCCAGGAATTGTTTAAAGCCATCCAAAATAACTGGCAATCATACTTTTTACTAAATCACCTATATATTCCTGATGAAATTGTAAAAAAAGGTTTATCAGAAAATTCAACTTCTGTTGAAGAGATAATGAAACTTGCCGACAGTTATGCAAAAGAAGCGGGTGATCAATCAATCGAAGCCGGCTACGTCATGTATGCCATCCTAAAAAGCAGTCCACTAGTCAAGCAGGCCTTAAAGCAATCAGGTGGACAAGAAAAAGATATAGATGATTGCGCGCAGTGGTTATCTAGAATAATTATTGCCAGGAACCAAGCTAAACTTAGTTACGGAGGAGTTGGCAGGGATTGGGCGAATGGCTTTACTCCACTACTCAACCGCTTCGGCTTAAATGTTAGTCTTGCTATTATGAAAAACGGATCGAGTTTTGACTGGCTCACCAAATCTAGTGGAGTCAAGGCACTGGAAGCTGCATTTGATAACAGCACTAGCAGCATTGCAATAGTCGGGCCTGATGGAATTGGCAAGAGTTCTAATGTGTACGCTCTGGCTCAAAAACTTATTGAGGGCAAAACAACAGATAAACTTGCGTATCACCAAGTAATCAGCCTAAGTGCAATAGATATTACCTCGTTCGCCAAAGAGCAGGGCGAATTAGAAGATATTATGGTCAGACTTATTAGTGAAGCATCCCACGCTGGACATATAATCTTGTTTTTCGACAATGCCCAATTGTTTTTTGACGATAAACCTGGAGCATTCGATGCCACACAAATACTCACTCCAATAATCCAGTCTTCGCCTGTGCCTATGATTTTTGCATTTACAGATACTGACTACCAAAGGCTTCGCACCAGAAGCCAAAGCCTAGCTAATTTGCTAAATCCAGTAATTTTACAAGAACTGGATGAAGCTGGAGTAATTCACGTATTAGAAGATACTGCATTAGGCTTAGAAGCTCAGCATAAAACCTTAATTACTTATCGGGCACTAATAGAAACCTACAGATTAAGTGGCCGCTACAACCAAGACCAAGCTTATCCGGGCAAAGCCATCAAGCTACTCGAAGAATCCCTGTCACATGCCCAAGATTCCGTAATTACGCCACTTAGCGTCCAGCAGGCAGTAGAGCAAGCTAGCGGCGTTAAAGTAAGCAAAGCAGCCCCTCAGGAAACTAGCGCCTTACTAAACATGGAAGACGCAATTCATTCGCGTATGATTAATCAAAGTCATGCTGTAAAAGTTGTGGCCAACGCACTTCGTAGATCTAGAGCCGGGGTTACTAACCCCAATAGACCCATAGGTAGCTTCCTGTTTTTAGGACCTACTGGCGTTGGTAAAACTGAATTAGCCAAATCAGTTGCTGCAATTTACTACGGCGATGAAGCTTCAATGATAAGAATTGATATGAGTGAGTATCAACAGCCCGAGGATGTGCAAAGACTACTTGCAACAGGTGAAAATGAATCTTCAAGTTTACTTATGAAAATTCGTTCGCAACCATCGGCGGTTGTTCTACTTGATGAAATCGAAAAAGCCCATCCCAATATATTGAACCTGATGCTGCAACTATTAGATGAAGGTATGCTGACTGATGCTTCTGGTAAACCTGCGTCTTTCAAAGACAGTATTATTATCACTACTAGTAACGCTGGCGCTCAAGCAATTCGTGAGCACATCGAAAAAGGTGAAAATTTAGATGATTTTGCAACCCAATTCACAGATGATCTAATAAACTCCGGTGAATTCAAACCAGAACTACTAAACCGTTTTGATGAGATTGTTTTGTTTAGGCCACTGAACAAAGATGAGCTGAAACAAGTTGTAGGGCTTATGATAAAAGAAGTTAATAAAACTCTAGCTAATCAAAACATAACTGTCGCTCTAACTGACGCTGCAACAGCCGCAATCGTAGAGCAGGGCAATGACCCAAGGCTTGGAGCCCGCCCAATGCGACGAGCAATTCAAAGAGCCGTAGAAAATAGTGTTGCTCAAAAGATACTAAGCCAAGAAGTTAAAGAGGGTGATTCAGTGACTCTCGATGTAAACGATTTATCTACTGAATAGTAGTGCCGACGTGCTGGCCAGAAGCTATCTTGAGTAAATTGTCAGGCTTCATAACATCAAAAACTACTAAAGTTTTTTTCTGTTCCATGGCTAGTCCAATAGCTGCTTTGTCCATAACACTTATTGCATTGTTGCTAAGTGCATTGGCAAAAGTGACCTTGTCTAACTTAATTGCGTCTTTATACTTGGCAGGGTCTTTGTCGTATACTCCGTCGTATTTAGTGGCCTTTAGTACTAGTTCGCAGTCGAGCTCAAGGGCGAAACTAACAGCGGCTGTGTCGTGTGTCACATAAGGTCGTGCTGTTCCACCAGCAACCACGACAACACGTTTTTTCTGCAAATGTTTTTCCGCCAATCGATATGAATATGATTCAGCTAGTTGCTGAGCATATATATTGCTTAAACATCGAGTTTTTAATTTGTTATGTTCAAAAATATCTGTCAGAGCCATACAGTTCATAAGACCGCTCAGCATACCCATTTGATCAGCTGTGACGCGTCGTATACCATTGCCAGCCAGCTCTGCGCCACGAACCATATTGCCGCCTCCAGCAATTATTACTACTTGGCAGCCAAGTTCTACAATCTTATTAATTTCGTTAGCCAGAAAAGTCGCGATTTCTGGATCAACACCAAAATCATATTTTCCAGAAAGTTGTTCACCCGATAGTTTGAGTAATATTCTTTTGTAAGGTTTTGCTGACATC
Source organism: bacterium (assembly GCA_037134095.1). Classification (GTDB taxonomy): domain Bacteria; phylum Patescibacteriota; class Saccharimonadia; order Saccharimonadales; family UBA4665; genus RGVC01. The sequence continues at coordinate 12,229 of JBAXMV010000004.1, forward strand.
TAATCCAAAGTCTAGCAAAAGATTACTCCTAAGGCTATACTTTCTAAGTAATGATTAATATATATTCATGGAATGTAAACGGAATTAGGGCAGTTGAACGAAAAGGTCTTTGGCAACCTTTTATAAAAAACAACCAGCCTGATATTGTATGCCTACAAGAAATTAAGGCTAAGCCAGAACAGATCGAAATTAATGATGATGGCTATGACGTTGTCTGGTATCCAGCTTTAAGACCCGGTTACAGCGGAACAGCAATCCTAACAAAAATTCCTCCGCTGCAAGTTATCGACGGATTCCCAGAATCAATCATCAAGAAATATAAACTAGCCAGTGATGGATACGGCAATCCCAACGAAGAGGGCAGAGTACTGGCCGCAGAATTTGATAAATTTTGGCTTGTGACTGTCTATACCCCTAACTCCAAAAATGATTTAAGCCGCATACCACTCCGCGAAAAACACTGGGATCCTGCATTTTTGGGCTATTGCAAAGAACTAGAAAAAACCAAACCAGTGGTATTTTGTGGCGACTTAAATGTGGCCCACACTGAAGACGATCTAGCAAACCCTAAACCCAATGTTGGAAAACAAGGATTCACAAACGAAGAAAGAAGCGGCTTTCAGGCATTTATAGACAGTGGTTTTGTAGATACATTTAGAATATTTACCAAAGGCAATGGCCACTACAGTTGGTGGAGTCATTTTGCTAAATCTCGCGAAAGAAATGTTGGCTGGAGAATTGATTATTTTCTTGCGAGCAAAAGTCTCGTCCCCAAAATAAAGCATGCCAAAATTCATGCGGACGTACTTGGGTCTGACCATTGTCCGGTTTCGATAGGCATAGATGTATGAAAACCCAATCGTTCGCAGTATTTGATATAGACGGAACAATTATTCGCTGGCAACTGTACCATGCCATCTGCGATGAAATGGCTAAGACTGGAATAATCGAGAAAGCTACTTATGACAAGGTGAGGGCCTTTCGACTAAACTGGAAAAAACGAGATAATGATCAAGCATTTGTAGCTTATGAGAAATTTCTGATTACCGTTTTTGATGACGCTCTGAAAACTATCGGTGTAAAATCTTTTGACGCTATTGTGCATGATGTTTTTGAAAAATATAAAGACCAAGTCTATACATACACCCGCGATCTCCTCAAAGATCTCAAAAGTAAAAACTATATCATATTTGCTATCTCTGGATCGCCAGATATTATCGTGCAAAAAATGGCATCCTATTATGGATTCGATGATTTTGCAGCTTCTAGTTATGAGCGTGACGGCGACAAATTTACAGGTGATAAATTTTTGGCAGTCGGCAATAAAGCTTCACTTCTAGATCAACTCGTACAAAAACACGACCTTCGCTACGCAGGCAGTTACGGCGTAGGTGACAGTGAAGGCGACATAGAAATGCTCGAGAAAACTGAAACTTCCATAGCTTTCAATCCTAGCAAACAACTTTTTGTTGCTGCCAAAAAAAATGGCTGGCGGGTTGTGGTTGAAAGAAAAAACGTTATATATAAATTATCAGCGAAAAAAAATGGCTACGAACTAGATGAGTAATTACTGGACCAAACAGACCACCAAAGAACCGCTATACCCAGACCTCATATGGAGCCGCCCTAGCAACAAGCTAACTGCCGGTAAGCTTCTGGTGGTCGGAGGTAATGGCGGCGGTTTCAAAGACCTAGCTTATGCCTACGCTACAGCCGAAAAAGCCGGAGCAGGAGTTGTCAAAGTGTTGATGCCAGATGCGCTGCAAAAAACTATCGGTAAAGTACTAGAAATGAGTGAATTTGCGTCTAGCACACCGAGCGGCAGCTTCGACAGTAAATCTTTAGCCACTATCTTGGACCACGCACACTGGTCAGACGGCGTACTACTAGCCGGAGATTTTGGTCAAAACAGTGAAACTGCGTCCATGATAGAAAATATGGCTGGAAAATATAATGACCAGCTTACATTTAGCGGTGATGCTGTAGATATAGTAATTTCTAATCCGCTAATTGTGCTGAATCGTCCAAACACTCTTATAGTTCTGGATTTTCGTCAATTACAAAAATTATTTATGAACTCTCGGTTCACTCGTTCAATAACAAGCACAATGAGTCTGGATGCATACGTAGAGGCGCTGCATGAATTCACTAAACGACATCAGCCTACATTAATGACAGTTTTTAACGGTAATATAGTAATTGCCAATAACGGACAGCTGACTTCAACGCGCATTGATCAAGAAATAGACTTACAACAAATAGGTACCACTGCCTGCGTTTGGTGGCTACAAAATCCCAGTAAAACAATCGAAGCAATCACCAGCTCTTTAGTATCAAATAATCAATAAATGGTGGGCGAGGGGGGACTTGAACCCCCACGAGCGTAAAGCTCACAAGATTTTGAGTCTAGCGTGTATACCAATTTCACCACTCGCCCAGAATAACGCTTATCTTTTATAGGCTACTAGGGGTAATTGTACTATACTTAGGGTATGTAGAGCCAGCTAAATGGCTACCTACCATTTTAGATATGGAAAAATATAATAAACAACCTGACGACAACAGTGCCTCTTTTGCCGCTGAAGCGGTCAGAAAAAAAATCAGCCGTATACACACTTCTGAACCCAACGCTTTAAAAGAATTAGCCGAAGCAGAAGCCGAAACTAGGCTCAGCATCCATCAGCAATATATCAGAGATCTAAAAAGTTCAGGCAAAAACTTAGCTCAAATTCAAACTGATTGGCATAAATATTATCAAGATCTTCCCGAAGACCAAAAACAACAGGTCTGGGATGAGTTCTATGCAAGTCAATCTGAGCTAAAAACCAAAGCCGCTCCAAAAAAACTACGCGATACAAGGTCAGCCAAAGACCTCAAAAAAACTCTTCACCATCATGTTAGTGCCGGCGGCAAACTAAGCGCTAAACATCATGTGCAGTCGATCTTGTTCGGCCTCGGCCTTGGCCTAATAGTAATTGTTATATTTTTATTTGGATTTTTTAATGAAGTAATAATCGCGCCGTTTATTCAGCCCAGCAGAGCCAATGCTGACACGCCACTTATTGTGAACAGTGCCTCCGTAGCTGCCACCCAACAACCGGAAGTTATTATTCCTAAAATTAACGTTCAGATTCCGGTTTATTATGGCAGCAACACAACCGATGAAGCGGCAATCGAAAATGACTTAGAAAAAGGCGTAGTGCATTATCCAACTACCTCAGTGCCAGGCCAAAACGGCAACGCTGCCTTTTTTGGACACAGCAGCAACAACATCTTTAATAAAGGTAAGTACAAGTTCGCTTTTGTACTGCTCAGAACTCTTGTCCCTGATGATGTGTTTTACCTAACATATAACGGCAAAGTGTATGTATATAAAGTGATCTCTAAGAGAGTAGTCGATCCAAGCGAAGTATCGGTTCTAAACGCTCAGGAGGGCCAAACTGCAACAGCTACGCTAATAACCTGTGATCCGCCAGGAACAAGCCTGAAAAGACTTGTAATAGTAGGTCAGCAGGTAAGTCCCGATCCCAACAGTAACTCAGTTGCAACTACTCAACCCAGCCAGATATCAAGCAGCAGCGCTCAATTACCAGGCAACGGACCGACTCTACTAAATAATTTTGTGAGTTCTACTAGTGGCAAATTAGTTATTGGCGCCATTTTAGTAGCCTGCATGATTGTAGTGATTCGTTGGATCAATAAACCCAAACGAAATATCAATTAAATTATAGATCAGCCTTGGTGAGCAGGGCAGTTTGATTGAGCTGGAAAGCTGCACTGTTTAGGGCAGAAGATCCCACTGTATATACATATTTATAATCAGGTGCAAAAGCTGGCAGATACAAACTACTGGCAGAGTTTAAGAATTGCTGGTTAGAGTAGTCGTAATCAAATACTAATAGTTTTCCTTGGCTGACGTAGGTCAGGCGATTACCGTCCATCCAAATAGCGTGCACTTGCGGTTGGTCGAGTGGTTGCTTGGCAGTATAGTTGAAACCTTTGTCGTTTTCGGCATCATAAACCGCAAACTGACTGCCGTTTTCGGCCACCACAAACTGGGCACTGCTAGAGAAGCTGACAAAATTAGGCTGATTGACGTGTAGCACCTGCACAGGAGCTAATGAACGACCTTCTGGGTTATTGATCTGGCCAACAGGATCCTTATAAACATATACTTTCTTGCCGCTGCTTGAACCAAGCACTACGTACAGATCATTACTGTACTGCGTTAGATCCAGCAAATAGCCGCTATCGGCATCAGTAGTGCGAAGTACGTAAACCTTATCTTTGATTTGCAGTTTGATTTGCACCTTGCCGGCCGGAGCCCCAGAATCTGTCACATATAGCAGCGTATCGGTATTGTAAGATTTGTACTGAAGTACTTTTTCCAGAACAACCTCAGGGTTTTTTGCTGTTAGCGTTGTCTTAGAAAGAGTGCCACTGGGCTGGCTTAACAAATAGTATTGGTCATATTTTTTGTTTATCAGGGTAAGTTGAGAAAATTTTTGGGTGAGGGTAGATGATAGATTTACAGATTGATCAGGATTTTTGCGACTAATTAGTAGGTACTCGTTTTGAGCGCCAAAAGAATGAGTAATAACTAGATGGTTATTGTCATCGGCCCATTCGCTCAATTGCCAGTTTTCGGCAGCGCCAGATTTAGTGTATAGATTTTCTGGTATAGCAATAGTTGTTGGAGCATCGGTCGGATTCTTGAGATCATAAACGTTAAATTTTAGAATTGGTTCAGGAAGTTGGACCAGCAACCATCGCTTATCGGGGCTCTGGGTTATTATGTTGGGGCTGCCAGCAATCGCTGCAATCTTATTAGTAACTAGATTTTTAGGGAACAAGAAGGGGTAATCGTAATGGTGCACACTGCCACCGCTCACCTCAATGGTGCGCTTCCAGTTACGGTAGCCATCACGGGTCAAAAGTACGTCATAGATATTTTCTGGTAAAACTATCCGGGAATTAGTCTGAGCCTTATTGAGCTGGCCATTGAAATAAATATTCGCAGGATTAGGCCTGCTAGAAAAGAACACCAAGCCACTCTGCGAAACTTTACCGCTCCTGGAAACTCCAAAGCCATAGGCCTGATAAACGAGTATAAAGGTGCCTATTATGATTGCCAGACCTATCAGGAAATAACCTGTTAGCAGGGTAGTGCTGTGTCGAGATTGTTTTTTAGGGTCTAAATAATCCATAATTAGTTACTAAATATAGTATGTATGTACTTGCTCTTATCTGCAATAAGGTTTAAGATTAATAACAGATAATTAAACATAAAAGTTATAAAAGTGAGCAAAAAGAATATCATCACTATCGACGGTCGCCAGTACGACTCAATGACTGGCCAGTTAATTGGTGGATCGAAACCGGATGCTGATTTTAGCGTTGAAAAAATCACCAAATCACACACCGTGGCCAAACACGCCGTAGTCCACAACAGACAAAATTCTAAAACACTTATGAGGCATGCGGTTAAGAAACCTATCCCCAGCAGCAATGCCATAAAATCAAATGGCGCCATTGAGCACAAGCATGCGAGTACGCCATCTGTTGTCGCCAAACACTCTGTACACAAGATAAACAAAACCAAATTAAATGCTGCCCAAAAAATACAAAAGAGCCAACAGATAAGCCGTTTTTCTAAAAATTCTGCGCAAGCTACTGCCGCACCCAAACCAGTATCTTCCGCTTCCAGCAAGAAAACAGTCAATACCCGTAAAAAAATAGTCTCTAGGCCTCGCACAACAGCTGAGCTGCTTGAGCACGCCATCGCCAGGTCCACCTCTCACGAGACAACATACACTCCAGATTCCAAAAAATTTTTTAAAAGGTTGAGCCGTAATTCAGCGCTTGCCCTAAGCGTAGGGGTTCTTATAATCAGTGTCGTTGCAATCAAGGCCATCCCATTCATAAAAACAAAATCCGCCTCTGCAAACGCAGGCTTTAGCGTGGTTATTCCCAAAAACCAACCATCAGGCTTTAGTATCGCTAAGTTAGATGCCAAGCCGGGCACAATCAGCATCAATTATAAGAGCAACAGTGACTCCCGCAGCTTTGTTGTGACTGAACAAGTTAGTAACTGGAGTGATGAAGCCTTGCGCGCCAAGCAGTCAAATAGCTCTGTTCTGGGGATTCAAGCCATCAATACTGGCAGCAAAACCATATACATCGACAGCAACTATAATGCCAAATGGATTGACTCCGGAATTTATTACAGCGTTGACGGCTCTGGCGTATTAAGCACAAAACAAATTGTCGAAATTGCCAATAGTCTATAGGCACAATCCCAGCTATCTCCTATAATTAGAATCAATGAATAAAGTTAGAACCCGTTTTGCCCCTAGTCCAACCGGATTTTTGCATGTTGGCGGCATTCGTACGGCACTTTTTGCTTGGCTACTTGCCAAGAATAAAGACGGGGAATTTATCTTAAGAATAGAAGATACTGATCAAGCTAGAGAAGTTGGTGGAAGTGTAGATCACATCCAGAAAAGTCTAGAATGGCTTGGCCTAGAGTGGAACGAGGGCCCAGGCAAAGAGGGCAGTCACGGACCATACCTGCAAAGCCAGCGACTCGATTTATACAAAGAGTGGGCTCACAAACTAATAGAACAGGGCAGGGCCTACGCTGACCCATATAGCGCCGAGGAAGTACAAGCTTTTAGAGAACAGGCCAGGGCCAACAAAAAGCCATTCCTATTTAGAAACCATCGACCAGAAAATCCACCGGCCTGGGACGGCACTACTCCTTTACGCTTCAAGTCAGAACCTGGCGATCAACCAATAAACTGGGATGACGCAGTTATGGGCGCAATGCATGCCGGCCCTGAAGTAGTTGATGACTTTATACTCATCAAGTCAGATGGCTTTCCGACATACAATTTTGCACATATAATCGATGATCACCTTATGGAAATCAGCCACGTCATTAGAGGCCAAGAATTTTTGGCTAGTATGCCCAATTACCTGAACCTTTACGAAGCTCTGGGCTTCGAAAAACCAGTCTTTGCCACAATGCCGCATATATTAGGCCCTGACGGCAACAAAAAGCTCAGTAAGCGCGATGGTGCAAAAGACATATTAGACTACCAAAAAGAAGGCTATCTGCCAGAAGCTATGCGCAATTTTTTGGCTAGCCTTGGATGGAATGATGGCACCGAACAGGAAGTCTATAGTACTGATGAACTGATTGCTAAATTTAGTCTAGAAAAAGTTCAAAGCAGTAGCGCAAGATTTGATGAACGACGCTTATTATGGCTTAATGGCAGCCATATCAGAGAACTTGATGTAGAACAATTATATGAGCTAACAGAAGCCTATTGGCCTCCGAACATTCCCGAGCAGTACAGCAATAAAGAATATAAATTAAGGGTGCTTGGACTAGTTCAGGAACGACTTAAATATTTTGCAGAATTACCAACTCTTAGCAACTTCTTTTTTGAAGATTTGCCAATCGACGACAATCTAATTGAATCTAACAAACAGCTCAAAAAAATTGAAAAAAGCGAATTAAAAGATTTACTTATTACTGCTGAAACAGCGTTAAAAGACAGTGATTTCAGTGAACAAGATCTTACAGAAAAACTAAACCATCTACTTGAAACTACTCAACAAAAACCGGCTGTACTGTTTAGTTTGATCAGGATAGCCACAACTCAAGCAGCGGCTAGCCCGGGACTAGCAGGTAGTATGGCCTGCCTAGGCAAAGATCGTTGCCTAAATCGCATAAAAGCCCAAATTACAGCCCTCTAAACACTGGTGAATTAGCATAAGCATTGTTATAATATGTTAATGATTGACGACGTCAAAAAAAATAATAAAAAACATCGAGCCACTATCAATGCTGGAGCCCCAAAGCCGAGTCCCGATACGGATAGCTTCTTAACTCCAGAACAGATGGCTGCATTAGATGAAGCGGAACAGAAAGTTCCAATAGATAGCGAGATACCTGTGCCAAAAAAGACCAAGAAAAAATTCAACCTCAGAATGCCCAAGAACAAAAAAGAGTGGGCGATCACTATATTAGTGGCCTTACTACTAATTGTTGGTGGTTTTTTTGCTTGGCAAAAATTTATCAAAAAAACACCTATAAGTCTGCCTCATCACAGCGCCAAAAAATCCAATTTAGTGCCATCCACCCTCAGTGGACTTCCAGTTGATCCATCAGTCAATAAAAGGCCGGTAACTGGAGTTATGATAGAGAACAGTATGGATGCTAGGCCTCAGAGTGGGCTAGGCGAAGCCAGTGTTGTTTTTGAAGCCATAGCCGAAGGCGGGATAACCCGATTCTTAGCTCTATTCCAAGACACGGCACCCGAAAACATCGGCCCAATACGAAGCGCCAGGCCATACTACGCCCAATGGGTTCTAGGCTTCGATGCTGGATATGCCCATGTCGGCGGTAGTCCTCAGGCTTTAGCCGATATCCGCAATTGGAACGTAAGAGACCTAGACCAGTTTGCTAACGGTGGCAGCTATCGTAGAGTTAGCGAAAGGCCAGCACCGCACAATGTCTACACCAGCATGTCAGCGCTCAATAAACTAGAAGATTCCAAAGGGTGGGGCACATCGCAGTTCAAAGGGTTTGTTCGTAAACCGCAGTCTGCTGCCAAAATACCTACCGCCAAATCAATTAATTTTGCGATATCTGGCCCAATCTACAACAGCCACTACGATTATGACGCCAAGACTAACAGTTATCTGAGGAGCGAAGGTGGCCAAGCTCAGACCGACGCCAACACTTCTAAGCAAATTACCCCCAAAGTAGTCATCGGCTTAATAATGCCATACTCTATAGAATCCGACGGTATACATTCAGTGTATGACACTATCGGCACGGGTCAGGCTTATGTATTCCAAGACGGCAAGTTTTCTATAGGAAGCTGGACCAAAAATAGCAACGAAGAACAGTTTACCTTCCAAGACGCATCAGGTAACCCTCTGAAATTAAATGCCGGCAAAACTTGGTTAACAGCACTTCGCTCACCAGGGCAAGTTACTTACACTCCGTAAGCTCCGATGAATTATCTACAAGAAGTTCTCCAATCCATCAGAACAAGGCTTTTTGTTTTTATTGTTCTAGAAAATATATTATTGATAACTTTTTGGTATCTAGCAGTCGAAAATTCAGAACTTTCGATATCAGTAATCGCTGTCATAAGCATCGTTGCCAGCCTCCTAATCAGTGCTGTAGCGACCTACGCCTTAAGTAATTACTTATTGCAGCCCCTCAAGTTTCTACGCGACGCGCTACTTCACATTAGCCCCAAAGAGCACGGCGTAGCACCTCCAAATCTCGAACAACTTACTCTTGGCAAACAACTTGTAAGCAGCTTAGTGTCTCAGATTTACGAAATATCCAGCTTGGCAAACAGTCGTGCCGAGGAAAAGCCAAATGCGCCAATCAGCGACTTCCAAAACAACTTCATAGCCAAAAGCCTACCGCTGCCTTTGAT
>JBAXMV010000005.1:0-19791 GCA_037134095.1 bacterium
CGTAAGTGATCCATATTCTCTAAGTGCTGCATCCAAAGATTATCTAAAATTTGCAGGTATATATCGCGTTCAACTTTTTTGAGTATTTCGGGTGTAAAAGCTGTTTCGCGGCTGGTATATAATTCGGTAGCAGCAGATTTTAGAGTTTTTTCGAATTTCGTGGCATCTGAATCAAAAATGCGATCCAAGGTTTCGTCGTCGAAAGGAAATACCTCTCTAATAAAGTCGTCAAATGAATCACTGGCAACTAGCGGTGAGGTTGCAAGCGAGCGCACTTCTTCTTCTAGGAATAGTTTAATCCTCTTAGAAATATCTACTGCCTTGAGAATTTCGCGGCGCATGGAATAAACAGCCTTACGGTGACGGTTCATGACATCATCGTATTGAACTACGCTTTTACGCTGATCGAAGTGGAAGCCTTCGACTTTTTTCTGGGCGCCTTCTAGTGATTTGCTAATCATGCGATTTTCGATTGGCGTATTGTCGTTGACGCTTAGGCTATTCATAATTTTGGCGATTCTTTCACCGCCGAAAATACGCATCAAATCATCTTCGGTGCTAACAAAGAATTGTGTCATGCCGGGGTCACCCTGGCGGCCTGATCGTCCACGTAATTGGTTGTCAATACGCCTTGATTCGTGACGCTCACTACCCAATACAAATAATCCTCCTAGGGACTTTGTTTCGTCGGTAAGAGTAATGTCGGTACCTCGACCAGCAATGTTGGTAGCTAGTGTGACGGCACCCGTGTCTCCTGCTTGGGCAACAATTTTAGCTTCGCGTTCGTTATTTTTAGCGTTTAAAACTTGGTGAGGAATACCCTCTTTATCTAGTAGTCTGCCTAGGGCTTCGTTTTTTTCGATTGACACAGTACCAATCAGAACTGGCTGGCCTTTGGTGTGTAAAACTTTAACTTCCCTGGCGATAGCCTTGAATTTAGCTTTTTCGGTTCGATAGATTCGATCACCACGGTCGATACGAGAAATTTTGCGATTAGCTGGAATTTCTACGACATCTAACTTATAGATTTGGTGGAACTCTTCGACCTCAGTCATAGCCGTACCGGTCATACCAGCAAGCTTTTCGTAAAGCCGGAAATAGTTCTGGAAAGAAATGGTAGCAAGCGTCATACTTTCTTGCTGAACTTCGACACCTTCCTTGGCTTCGATTGCCTGGTGTAGGCCTTCGTTGTAGCGCCTACCGGCTAGCATGCGTCCAGTAAATTCGTCGACGATAACTACTTCGCCTTCTTTGCTGACAACATAATCTTTGTCTCGGGTAAATAAAGCTTGGGCGCGTAATGCCTGCTGCAAGTGATAAATTGTTCTGATGTTTTCTGAGCCATATAAATTATCGATGCTCAATATTTTTTGCACTTTTTCGACGCCTGCATCTGTGAGGATAACAGTTTTTCGTTTTTCGTCGGTCTCGTAATGTTTGTCCTTTTGTAGTTGACGCACCACGCGGCTGAATTGTGCGTAAGCACTACCGCTAGTAACGCTTGGGGCGCTAATAATCAAAGGAGTACGAGCTTCATCGATCAGGATGGAGTCTACTTCGTCGACAATAGCATAATGCAAGTCACGTTGACGCAGCTGATCTTCCTCGCGAACCATGTTGTCGCGCAGGTAATCGAAACCGAATTCGTTGTTGGTACCATATGTAATATCGGCGGCGTAAGCTTCTTGACGCGAACAAGGCTTAAGGTGCCTGAAGCGCTCATCTTCATGTTCTTTATTTACAAACTTCTCGTCGTAAATATAGCTGTGATCACCTACAATCACCGCTGTAGTCATACCTAGAAAAGTGTAAACTTGTGCCATCCAGCCAGCATCACGCTGAGCTAGATAATCATTAACAGTCACCACGTGGACGCCTTTTTCGGTGAGGGCGTTTAGATAAACTGGGGCTGTCGCCACCAAAGTTTTACCTTCACCGGTTTTCATTTCTGAAACGTTTCCCTCGTGCAACACAATTCCACCAAACAGCTGTACATCGAAATGTCGCTGACCTAGTGTGCGAGTAGCAACTTCACGAACTAATGCGTAAGCATCTGGCAAGATCTCGTCTAGAGACTGTTTTTTTAGTCTTTTTTTGAGTACATCAGTTTGGGCTTTTAGCTCTTTGTCGGAAAGTTTCTTGTACTTATCGGCTAATGCGTTAACGGCGACTACTCTTTTGCGAAGTCTCTTAACAGTTCTGGCCTGTGGATCTCCAAGTAATTTTTTTAGAACAATGTTCATCGGCCCCTCTCAAGTTGTAGTCAATAAATGTTTTTTAATTATTACTAATAATTATAGCGATTTATTGGTCTAAATGCGATGTTTTATTAAAAAATGTGTTCTAGTTATATTTTGCTTAAGCATTTTTCCTACTGAATCTAGCAAAAATATGGCGCCTGGTTTTGCCGTTGCCGTGCAGGTCTTTGTATTTTTGGATTTGCTGCTTCAGCTTAACGGTAACGATATCGACTGTAGCGTACATGTTGACTGAACTCTCTTTGATGACAATGGTTTGCTTAGGCAGATGCAGTGTGACTTCACAAAGACAATGGTTGTCGCCTTTCTTTTTGTTCTCTTTGAGATGGACTTCTAGGTGTGCGCTTTCTCTGTTGTGTTTAGACACATAACGGTCTAGATTGCCCAGTTTTTTGGTAACGTATGTCCGTAATTTGTCGTCTACTACTGTGTGGACGCCTTGTATTTCAAATTTTTTGAACATATATCTCCTTTGTTTTAGCCGTACTTATATTATACGCCTGAGCACAACTACTAGGCAGTAATATTTAAAATTAAATTTGAGTTTTGTTGCCCATGTAAGGCGCCAAGACCTCGGGTATCATGAGATTGCCATCACTGGTCTGATAATGCTCAGAAACAGCAATTAATGAGCGTGCGAGTGCTACGGCTGTACCGTTGAGTGTATGCACAAAATCGATCTGACCATCTGATCTACGCACTCGAATGTTCAAATTTCTGGCTTGGTAGTCTGTGCAGTTGGAACAGCTCGTAAGTTCACGGTAATTTCCGTCGGCCTTAGACCAGTATTCAATATCGTATTTTTTGGCGGCTGGGGCACCGAGATCACCGGCGGCAATATTTAGCACTCGATATGGTACTTTGAGTGATTGCCAAAGTTCTTCTTCTATTGCTAGAAGTTTCTGGTGCATCTCTGCGCTTTGTTCTGGCAACGAATATACGTACATCTCGAGCTTGTTGAATTGATGAACTCTAAATAAGCCTCTGCCGTGTTTGCCGTAGCTGCCAGCCTCTTTGCGGTAGCACGGACTTAGTCCAACATACATCAGCGGTAGGTCGGATTCGTTTAGAATTTCGTCGGCGTGGTAGCCGGTGAGCGGCATTTCGGCGGTTGCAATAAGTGACAGGTCTTCGCCTTCAATAAAGTATTCGTCGCTTTGTTCACTGCTTCTAGGAGCAAAGCCAGTTCCGGTAGCGATTCTACTATTGACCATATTTGGCACGCTCATTAGCGTAAAACCTTTTTGAACCAAAAAGTTAAGCGCATACTGCGTGATGGCATTTTCAAGCAAGGCTAAGTCACCTTTAACGAAATAAAATTTTGCGCCGGCTACTTTGGCACCACGATCAAAATCTACCCAACCTTTACTGGTCATAAAATCTAGATGGTCGCTGGCACCGGTTGTTTGCTCACCATTTTTAGAAATTTCTTGTGAAGATTCTTCGCCGCCCACCGGAACATCGTCAAAATGCACATTAGGCACCTGCGCTAATAGACTTGAGAATTGTTTGTCGATGGCCTCTAGCTTGTGCTCTAAATCGCCCAATTGATCGCGCAGTTGTCGGCCTTTTTCTAGCACATCGTCACTTGGTTTTTCGCCTTTAGAAGCTGCGTTGAGCTGATTGCGCTGGCGACGCATCTCTTCGACTTGCGATAGTAGATCTCGCCGTTCGCCGTCAAACCCCAGTAATTGATTGATGTCTATTTGGTAGCCTTTTTCGGCAGCTTTTTGAGCGACTTTGTCGGCATTATCTCGAATGTATTGAATGTCTAGCATAAGTATATTATAGCCTATAATTTATTTGTTTTTTATATGGTCTAGGGTTAGCATAGTGCGTGATTTTGCGTATTCGCAGTAGTCACAATCTCCGCCCATTGCTGCTTTGCCAACTGGGGGCATATCGCCTTCCATGGTTTTTTTCATGTCTTTGAGGGTGGGCTCGACCCAAGAATCACTGCCTGTGTATGGAATAACTTTGGTTTTAAAAACTAATTTATCATCAAAAACATCTAGGTCTTTGCGAGCATTGGTGTACACGAAATAACCGGTGTCGCTAACTTTGAAGCCATTTTGCCTAAGCAGCCACTGGTAAACTTCCATCTGTCTTTTGTAGCTAATTTGCCAGTCGGAGTTGATGCTTACATCTGTGTCTTTGCTGGTGGCCTTGTAGTCGACCACTATTAATTCGTCGTCGCTATTTACCCAAATGTCGTCGACAGCGCCAAAGACATGCAGGTTGGTTGGTTCATGAAGCGTTGATACTCCAGTGAAGTTAGCGCGCCAGATATCCATTTTGTCGTGAGCAAATGGAATTGCTGCAATATCGTTGGCCTTCATTATGGGATGTGGCTTGGCGGTTTTGCGGTAGCTATCAAATTCTTTCTTGAATAGTTCGTCGATAGTTTTGTTGATATTAAAAGGTGGCGTGTTGGGACGAGTGATTTTGTGTCTAGCATCTAGCCAAAAGCAACGTGGGCATTGCTTGAAAAGCTCAATTTTAGAGCGAGAGACTTTATAAACTGCTTTTTGTCCGGGCTTGAAAGGTATAGATCTGGTGTATGCCATTAATATATTTTAACAGTGTTAAGGGGTATTATTGGCATCTATTTACTGATTTTATTAATTAATTTAATTAAATTTTTTGGTGAATCAGCAATAAAAGTAGGTTTTTGGTCTATTAGGTCTTGCGGCCGCGCAAAGCCCCAATCAACTGCTATGATTGGCAGCCCGATATACTGTGCAGCCTCTACATCTCGCAGCTCGTCTCCAATATACACAGCATCGCTGGCAGCAATACGGTGTTCTTTGAGAAGTCGCCGCATAGCAGGAGCTTTACCAAATACACCTACTCCACCGTAAATTTTATCGAAATGATCGTGCAATTTATTGGCTCTTAAGAAAGCTCGAATATTCTTTTTGTTGTTGCTGCTCAAAACAAAAATCTGATGCTTGTCTTTGGATAGTTGGTCTAGAACTTCTGGTATGCCAGCGTACGGACGTAGCCCTAAAATTGCTTGATGCATGCGCCTGCGACCCCTTAAATATATGGCCGGTAAGCGCCAATTACTAAAATTTAATTCCCTGGCCATAGCTAGCATCGACATATTCTTGAGTTCATCTTTATTGATATCACCGCGCTTATCACTAGACACTTGGCTAATCAAAAAATCCGCAACATAGTCGAAACTATCGGCTATGGTGCCGTCGAAATCGAATACTACTGCTGGTTTTTTGTGAGCCATTAATAAGTATCCTCGTCGACCGCCTGATACGGTATATGGCACATGCCTCGCCCTGTTTTTTCTGTATATTTTTGATGATAGTCCTCGGCCTTGTAAAATTCTGAGGCTTTAGTTATTTCTGTAACGATTGGTTGTTCATAGTTTTTTTGAGCTAAGGCCTTAACTTCTTCGGCAATAGCTTTTTGATTATCGTCCAGATAAAAAATTGCTGTTCGGTAGCTATCGCCAACGTCGGGTCCTTGCCTATTCATCTGGGTAGGGTCATGCATTCTAAAAAATTGCATGCACAGTGTTTTGTAGCTAATTTTTTTCTCATCAAATTCAATCTCGATAGCTTCGGCATGCCCCGTAGTATGGGTGCAAACTTCTTCGTAGCTTGGGTTGGCTGTGTGTCCACCTGTGTAGCCAACTACAGAAGCAGTTACTCCAGGCACCTGGTCAAAATAATACTGTACTCCCCAAAAACATCCGGCTGCAAAAATTGCTTTCATAACTCTATTCTAAGCCATGAATGGCTTTATGGTCTAATCCATAATAATGCGCGATCTCATGCCACAGTGTGTGATGGATCTCTTTTTTCAAATCTTCCAGCGTATTTGCCTGCCTAGTAAGCGGGCCCTTAAACAAAGTTATCTTGTCTGGCAACATCGATTGATGTCCTTGCCGCTGCGACAAAGGCACCCCCTCATACAGCCCTAACAAAGTCTGATGCGGCTGCAGATTGGTATTTAATCTTTGAGACTCCGTGGGATCTTCCTCGTACAAAATTGCCACATTTTTAATATTCTTGGCATGCTCACCCGGCAAACTTCCCAGAGCTTCATTGATTAGCTCTTGAAAATTTTCGTCGGATATAGACAGCATGGCTTAGGATTCAAGACGTAGACGTTTTAGGAGCCAGTCGTGTGGCAGCATGCTTAGGAACCAGCCGGCGCGGGGGCCTGATTGTTTGCCGATTATGGCCTGGTAGAGTGTAGAGAAGAGTTCTTTTGGAGATAGTCCGGTTGAGTCTTTGAGGTCGTAGATTGCGAGGTGGTACCATTCACCGTCGGCGTCTTTTGGTGCCTGTGTAATTTTGTCGGCCAACTGATTCATGAAATCTTTTTGCTTGTCAGAGAAATCACTTGGGTTTGGTGAGTCAATTAGCGAGAACTTAACATCTTCGGGAGCGTGCTTGTTGAGCCAAGCATCGATGAATTTAAGTTCTCTTTTTATAACTTCAGCGTCCTTAATTGCTACATCATGATATTCGGTACGGGCAATTATATTTATCGTTTCGTCTATGTCCTTTAGAGCGGCCTGGTAGCTTTCGCTGAGCAGCGAGAATGGTACTCGGCTAATTGTAGGCTGTTTTATGCCTCGCATGCAGTGTCTGATCAACTGCTCTTCTGATTCGGATTTTTCTGTACTTGCTAGCAAAGCGCCAAATTCATCAATCAATTTGATGAGGCTTTGGCCTTCATCAAAAAATAACTGCTTTGAAGGAGCAAATCGCAAAATAAAATACCATAAAACTTCTGGTGGCATAATTTCGAGTAAATCGGTGGTAGTGACCGTGTCGCCTGCACTTTTACTCATTTTTTTGGTGTCGCCTGTGCGGTTTATAAAGTCGTAAGGCATGGGTAGAGGCGCTTCAGCTCCAAATACCTCTTTGACAATTACTTCACCGGTATCATAAGAACCGCCTTTGGTAGCGTGGTCGCGTCCAAAAGGTTCAGCCATGACATTCATCTTCCACCAACGCGCCGGCCAGTCAAAACGCCAATTGAGTTTTACTAAACCACTGTCGTATTTGGTTTCTTTTTCTTGACCATTTTGGTCGATGTAGACAAGTGTTTTATCATCTGTATTTAGCGATTTGAAAACGCGGTTTTTTATGTAGCCGTCTTCTACTACTTGGATTGGTGACCAGTTGTTATCTACTTGATGACCCGAAATGTTTTCTAAAATACTTTTTAGCTTATCGATGTTGTTTAGTGCAATTTCGATAGCATCAGTAAAGTAGCCCTCGCGGTATTTCTGGTGGGCACGCACAATATCGGCTGTTAAGTTTAGTGATTTGCCAGCTTCCATGAATTCCTCGGTGTAATAATCGGCATAGCTTTTATCTGGGTTATTAGGACTGGGAATGTCGCATAGCGGAACACCTAGGTATTGTTTGTAGCTTTCTGGGATATTAGCTGGAACTTTCCTAAATACATCCAAATCATCACAAATGTGAAGATGCCTTGCCTGTCGTCCGCGGTCGCGAACTTCATTGGCTATGGTTTCAGCGGTTAAGACTTCCCTTAGAGTTCCCAGGTGATAAGGCCCTGAGGGCGACACGCCAGATGAAACTATAATTTCACCTTCTGGGTGTCGGGCTATGAGCTCGTCTGCAATTTTATTGAGCCATTGCATTTAGAGGCCTATCCGATTTCAACGATTTTGTAGGTTGTGGTTTCGGCGGGAGTAGTAATTTCGACGCTGTCACCAAGGCTTTTGCCGATTAGAGCTTTGCCGATTGGGGATTCGTCGCTGATTTTGCCGCTGAGTGGGTCTGCTTCGACTGTTCCAACTACTTGGAACTCCTTGGTTTTGCCGCCAGCTTTGAGTTTGACTAGGGTGCCTAGTTGGATTTTGCTATCGCTGCGAGGTTTCTTGATTAGTTCTACGTTTTGTAAAATGTTTTCGATTTCGGTGATGCGAGCTTCGTTTTTTTCCTGTTCAGCACGGGCTGATTGATACTCGGCGTTCTCTGATAAATCGCCCTGCTCGCGAGCAGTTTTAATAGCGTCAGCAATGTTGGCGCGTTTAGCTACTAATTTTGATAATTCCGAATTGAGTTCGTCCATTCCGGATTGTGTAAGTTTAAAATGCTTTTTCATGGTCTTTTCTCCTTGTCGGCTGTATATCTTCTCGCATTTTCGTATTTTTCGCAAGTCCGAAGTACTGCACTAGTATAGCAATTGTTAGGTGTTAATATCTAGTCTTTTTCGAAGTTCGCTTAAACTCAACTGTTCAACCTGGTCGGATGTGCGAGATTTGAGCTCGAATGATTCGCTAGCTACTGTTTTGTCGCTTATGACAATCCGGCTCGGGATGCCCATCAATTCGGCATCGGCAAATTTTTGTCCGGGTCGAACGTCGCGATCATCAAGAATAACTTCGATACCTGATTTTATCAGTTCATCGTACAAACTGTCTGCTTGTTTTTTTACAGCTTCTGAATCGCCCAGACTGGCTATATACACGCGGGCTGGAGCTACGCTCTCAGGCCATACTAGACCCTTATCATCAGCAAAATGTTCAGCGATAACACCCATTAAGCGAGTGATGCCTATGCCGTAAGATCCTAGTACAACATATTTTTCTTGACCATCTTCATCTGTAAATTTGAGATCGAGTTTTTCTGATTTATCAGTTCCAAAACTGAATATGTTGCCTACTTCAGCAGCTTTGGTTTTTTCTAGGCCGTCTTTATTGAGGCCCAGTTCGGCTAAAGCTTCGTCGTTATATACTTCTTCGTTGATGGCGATTTTTTTGGCTTTATCGACATAAATTACATCTTCACCGGCTTCGCTTATTGTTTGGAATTCGTGACTGTATTTGGTGAATGCGCCACCAGAGGCTGAAGTAACATAAGTGATCTCGCCCAAACCTACACGATCAAAAACTCTTTTATAAGCTTCTGTAACGGCAGCATAGATTTTATCGTGTTCTTCGTTGCTACGAGAATATGAGTATAGATCTTTCATCACAAATTCACGGCCACGCATGATGCCGCTTTTGGCGCGCAGTTCGTTGCGAAGCTTTGTCTGGAATTGATATACATTTACTGGCAGATCGCGGTAGCTAGAGATATAATTTTTCATCATGTCGGTAATTGGTTCTTCGTGAGACCACGCTAAACCTACTTTTGAACCATTTTTGAGCTCAGTTTTGAACCAGATATCTACATTTTCGTCGTTCCAGCGATCGGTCTTTTCCCAGAGTTCTTGCCTCTGTAAATTAGTCATTATAAGTTCGCTGCCGCCAACTTTTTCCATTTCCTCGCGAACAATTTGTTTAATGTTTTCTAGCACTTTTAGGCCAAGCGGCAAATATGCATAGACGCCGGCCATTTCTTTGTGAATAAAACCCGCTTGAATCAAAAGCTGAGCATTGCGAGACTGCTCATCAGCTGGTGTTGATTTAGATGTTTTTGCAAATGTGTTACTTAATCTCATTTTTTGTCCAATTTATAATCTAATTTATTGTACCACCGTTAGATGTTATCAGTTAATATGAAGCACAAATAATAGTACGAAAGCTACACCATTTTTAAACGAATGCAGCGTGATGCTCGACCACAGACTGCCTGTTTTTTCTCTTAAATATACGAGCACTAGGCTTAGTATGAAGGTGTCTATTGCGGCAACGTAAAGTGGTCCGGCAGCACCCCCTTCTGGCAAGTGAGCTGCGGCAAAGATCATACTAGTAATAACTGCTGCGCCGGCAATAGGCATGGCTTTTTTGAGGCTACTATATAAGAGTCCTCGCGCCATAATTTCTTCAGCCAATGGTGGCAAAATTACCAGGCTGAAAAATGTAAGTGTTAGGTTTAGGGTGCCTTGAACGTTATTAAAACCAATCTGCTGCTCTTGATTGATATTGAGGGACGGAACAAGTACGCTGGCTATGCCTAGAGTTATTAAATATACCAAATAATAGACAGGTACAAAGGCCAGGCCATATCCTACGTCACGCCATTTCGGTTTGATCAGTCCAATGCTTGCGAAGCCTGATTTATGCCATTTAAGAAACATGTACACCAAGCCGATGGCTAAGGATTCAGCAATTAATATATAGAAGAATTGTGCAATAACTGATCCGTCTAAATAGCTACTCATTTGATCAACAGACAAATGTTTGCTGGCTAAAAACATCGACAAAAGCATCAAGCTAATCATCTGTGAAACAAAAAATATCAGTACAACATATAAGACACCGACTAATGCGTTCCATTTGGGTTTTTGGGAGTGAACGTCGTTCATATTATTCAAAAGAATCGATGCACATCGACTAGAGTTACTAATAAGATCAGCCCTATCAGCACAAAGAATCCGGTAGCATTCACCAATTCTTCTTGCTTAGCGCTTAAAGGTTTTTTGATAGCGTGTGAGAAAAGCGTAATCCACAATCTGCCGCCGTCTAATGCCGGGATTGGCAATATATTCATGATTGCTAGAGTTAGAGAAATTACGGCGATAATAAACAGCATAAACTGGAGGCCTAATGTACTGCTGTCTTTCAGTATCATTACGATGCCGACTGGACCAGAAACCTGGCTGGAGGCGTCCGCCTGACCGTTCTGGCGCGCAACTGTGTTGCCAGTGGCCGTTCCTGCAATCATGTGTCCTAAGCCTTGCAAAGCGTGTCCTAATCCCTGGAATGTTAGCTGAGTTATTTGGGCGCTTAGTCCGACTGCCACAATTGGGGCCGACCAAGTAGATCGCTGCACGGTTAGTTCTGACGGTGAGATTCCCAAATAGCCTTTAGGCTTATCGGTTTTTTGACTGCTGACTACTTCGGCCTGGGATCGTAGCTTTAATAGTGCGTGGCGGTTGTAGCCATCCCGAACATAAAATACTTTGACTTGTTTGCCGGCAAATACTTTGGTGAGACGTGGCAACTGTTCTTTATTGTCGATATTTACAGGGCTGTAGCCTGTCTGTTCGATAGCTATCAGCTGATCGGTGCTCCGTAGTCCGGCATTGGCGGCTGGAGAATTTGGCTCAATATAGCCCACCAGTATTTTGCTAGCTGACACCTGAGTGTCGCTGGCCACAGTAAATTGATTTGGAATTAGTTTTGGCATACCAACAATTGCTAGGATGGTAAACAATACTAGTGCTGTTAACAGATTTAATGCAACACCGGCAACCATTATCTTGCTCTTGGACCACAAGCTAGCTGCTCCGAAAGAACCTGGCTCAGTGTCACTGTCGTGCTCGCCTTTGAGCTTGACGAAACCACCTAGCGGCAAAGCGTTAACAGAAAAAACCCAGCCGGCTTTAGTTTTCTTTTTATAAAGACTAGGAGGGAAAAATATACCAAATTCTTCGACTTCTACACCGTTACGTCGAGCTACGATGAAGTGACCAAATTCGTGGACTACTACAAGTCCAACAAAAAGGATGATCCCAATTACTAATAAAGCTATTGCCATTACCTATATTGTAGCAAGTAACTGGCATTTATTTGATTAAAAATAAATTAAAACTTATGCTTTCTTCTTTACAAAAAAAATCGTTGTAATATAATAGTACTTAAGCTATAAAAAGCAGACACGGTTAAACAAAAATAGAGGTTAAAAAATGAGTCGGATGGGTGCACCTACAAATTTTGTAGGTAACGATTTTGTGTTTCCAAAAGCCAAAATACAGATACAAAGGCCTGTGGCAGCGCCGAGCCAGCCAATAAGGCTTAGTATTCCTGTGGCTGCAACCCCTAGTGCTGCATCAATCGAAGTATCAGTTACTCATACTTCAATTTCGTGGCATAAACCCTTCCAGGCTTTTGTAGATTTTTTGCACAAATACAGTTTGGGTGCTTTTGCTCTGATGTTTTTGATGGTTGGAGCCAGTGGCATTCAGGTGGCATCTAGTTATAAAGCCAGTCAAATCGAAAATAGCTTCAAAAACTCTAGCCTGCCAACTGCTAAAGCTCCAGCAATTGCTGGCTTAAACACTACGATTCCGTCATCTGAACTCGACAAAGAAGTTCAAAAGATCATTAATCAAACGGCTACTCTAAAAATTGGCGACCAAGTGATAAACATCAAACCTGAAACAATCAAAAGCTGGCTCAAGATAACTGCAAGTCCTGATAATTCTACAACCTCGATTCAGGTTAGATCTAAAACCATTGCGGCATCATTAAATGCCCTGGCCAATAAATACGTAATCACCCCAGTGGATCAAATAACCGTAGTCCATGAAGACGGCATTCCTACAATAGTAGTAAATGGCAAGAATGGCACTCGCCTAACTGACCCCAAAACTTTAGATGCCCAGGCAGCACAAATTGCAAAAGTTTTGATGGACGCCAAAGGCATCGCACTAAACACACCCATGGAGAGCGTGCCATTCCAGGCTTTGACTCCAGCCGCTTTTGATAAGTTGATAGAAGTAAACGTCAACACCAAGCAACTTTATGCTTACGAAAAAGGACAGATTGTAAATACTCTACCAATTAGCGCTGGTGCTCCAGCTACGCCAACCCCAATCGGACAATTCAAGATATTTTCTAAACTTGCAGTACAAGACATGAAAGGTTTCAACCCAAATGGTACTAAATATTTCCAGCCTAATGTGCGCTGGATTAATTACTTCTTGCCTGGCGGCTTTGCAATTCACGGCAACTACTGGCGACCAGCTAGCTGGTTTGGCAATATCAATAGCTCTCACGGCTGTGTATCGCTACCGGATCAACAAGCCAAATGGATATATGACTTTGCGCCTATTGGCACTACCGTCATAACCCACAATTAAATAGTTAAGATTTCAGCTTCTTTAGCTTTTGCTGCAGCTTCTACGTCGGCTTTAGCTTTGTTCATTGCGTCGTCAATTTGTTTTTCTAGGCGCTTGGCTTCGTCTTCGCCGATGTCTTTATCTTTTTTGGCCTGACCTATAATAGCCAAAGCTTCGTGGCGATTACTGCGCAAAGTAATCATACATTCTTCTTGTTTTTGTCCGACTTGTTTAGCTAATTCGCGGCGGCGCTCTTCTGTAAGTGCTGGAATCGGAACGCGGATAATTCGACCGTCGTCTGAGGGGTTTAGACCTAATGACTGATTGTTGCGAATTGCTAATTGAATAGCCTCTAAGTTCGATGGATCGAAAGGTGTAATTTGTAGCAACTGAGCTTCTGGCGCAGTTACGTTAGCAACCTGATTGATAGGAGTTGGGACGCCATAAGCCTCAACCATCACGCCATCGAGTATGCTGGCACTGGCTCGGCCAGTACGCAAACTTTTTAGATTTTCGGCAAATCTTTCGACAGTTTGATTTAGCTTTTTTTGAGCGTCACTTACGACTTGGTCGGGACTCATATTATTCCACCTCGCCGACAGCCATGCGGCTGAAACGACGTACAACAATGTTTTCACCTAGGCGAGCACCGTGTTCGCGGACATAGTCGCCGACTGTGATGTCTGGGTTCTTTACAAATGGCTGATCCATTAGGCAGCGTTCTGCAAAATACTTTTTGAGTTGGCCTTCGACAATTTTGTCTACCATATTTGCAGGCTTGCCTTCGGACTTAGTTTTTTCGCTGAACTCAGCTTTAATTTTTTTGTGATCAGCAGCTGGTACTTCTTCGCTGCTTACATAAACTGGAGCTGAGGCAGCAATGTGCATAGCCAAGTCTTTTACAAGATCAGTGAAAATTTCATTGCGGGCTACAAAGTCTGTTTCGCTGTTTACTTCTACTAATACTCCAATGCGATTGTCGTGATTGTAGGTGCCAACGATTCCAGCTCGAGCTTCGCGCTCACCACGCTTTTCGGCTTTGGTTAGGCCTTTTTTGCGCATTGCGGCAAGTGCTGTGTCGAAGTCGCCTTTAGCGTCTTCAAGTGCTTTTTTGGCGTCTGTTAAGCCAACGCCGGTTAAGTCTTTTAATCTTTTTACTGAAGCGATATCTACTGCCATAATTATTCCTTCCCTAGGGGTTTTTATAGTTATTTTTAGCTACCAAGCACGATTGCTGGGGTCTCTGGTTTTTCGGATTTATCTTCTGTCTTTTTGACAGATGCTTTGCCAGTGTGAATTGCTGTCATTACATAGTCAGTTATTAGCTGAATTGTTTTGATAGCGTCA
This sequence comes from bacterium, assembly GCA_037134095.1. GTDB lineage: Bacteria > Patescibacteriota > Saccharimonadia > Saccharimonadales > UBA4665 > RGVC01. Next base: position 14,343 of record JBAXMV010000005.1, read on the forward strand.
TCATTGGCAGGAATTGGGTATTTGATTTTACTTGGGTTGGTGTTGGTATCAACGATTGCCACTATTGGGATGCCTAGTTTGTTGGCTTCACGCATAGCGTTTTCGTCGGCATTGATGTCTACGATAAATACTGCGCCTAGTTTAGAATTCATTTCTTTGATGCCACCATAAAGACGGTTCAATTCTTCGATTTCTTCCTGGAAGCGTTGCACTTCTAGCTTGTTGTACTTGTTGGCTAGCTCACCAGATTGCATCTTGGCTTCAAGATCTTTGAGGTGCTTAACGCGGCCATTGATGGTATTGCTATTTGTAAGCATTCCACCTAACCATCGTTCGGTTACGTAAGGCATGCCAGTGTCTTCGGCAGCTTTTTTGATGATGTCTTGAGCTTGACGTTTAGTTCCAACTAGCAAAATTTGCTTGCCAGCGGCAGACGTAGCATTCAAGAAACTCAATGCTTCATCTAGAGCCTTAACAGTCTGCGTTAAGTCAATAATATGTGTTCCAGCGCGCTTAGAATGGATAAAAGGCGCCATTTTAGGGTGCCAACGCTCGGTTTTGTGACCAAAATGAGCACCAGCTTCTAATAGTTGTTTGATGTCGACGTTTGTCGCCATAAGTTCTAGTCCTTCCTCTACGATTAGGGTGCCTGTCAAGATTCTGAAGAAGAATACTTGGAGGAGGATTGAATCCCTAACCTGATTAATTATTACTAATCTTTATATTAACAGATACGGGATAGCTTTGCAAGTAGCGTATTTTGGTCTGTTACTTATTATTTTATTCAATAATCGCGCTCCGTAAACTCATCCATCACTTGATTATTAACTCCTAACAGGTTATAATTGGTATCAGAATTAAGTTTTAAAGCCGGAAATAAATCGACTACTGGAGATGGCTCACCAGTTAACCGCCCGGATAAATTAAGAGCTTTCAAGGATAAATAATGAAAAAAGATCTACATCCAGATAATTATCAATTGATGGTTTTCGAGGACCTTAATAATGGTTTTCGCATACTGACTCGCTCTACTGCCAAAACTGAAGATACTACCAAGTGGGAAGATGGCAAAGAATATCCACTACTTAAGGTTCACATTACTAGTGCCTCTCACCCTTTCTACACTGGTGAAGAACGTATTCTAGACATCGAAGGACGCGTAGATAAGTTTAAAGCTCGCGCTGCTGCCGGTGAAGCCAACAAGAAAAAACGTGCTGCCGCAGCTCAAAAAGAAGCTAAGCGCACCGCCGCTAAAATTGCTAAAGCAGAATCTGCTGCTGACAGTCTTAAAACCGATAAATAGCTAAGTAAAAGTCTAAACCACCCCGAATGTTATTCATTTAGGGTGGTTTTGCTTATAATAGCTAACAGGAAAGCAATCATGGAACAAAAAGAAGCACAACTCAGAAGCGAACTCGCCGAACTGGACAAGAAACTACAAGATCCAGCTATTTACAGTGATGCGTCGTATCCCAAAATCGCCAAGCGCAGAAGCGATTTGGCGGAGCTAGTGTCTTTGTTTGATAGCAAAAAGAAGCTAGCAGCTGACAAACTATCTGCAGAGGAGCTAAAAAATAATAGCTCCGGCGAAATGCAAGCCATGGCAGCATCTGAACTGGATGACTTAAATCAAAAAATAGAAGCCAATGATGCTGAGCTTATTACCGCCCTAACACCTCAAGACCCCAATAATGAACGCGATGTCATCATAGAAATTCGAGCGGCAGCCGGCGGCGATGAATCTAGTATTTTTGCTGGTGAATTGTACCGCATGTATGCCAAATGGGCCGAAGATCACAAATACAAGCTAGAACTAATGAGCGAATCACCAAGTGAAGTTGGTGGTTTCAAAGATATAACCTTTGAAGTTCACGGAGTAGATGCCTATAAATTCCTCAAATTCGAAGCTGGCGTACACCGTGTGCAGCGCGTGCCAGCCACCGAAAGTCAGGGTCGAGTTCATACCTCTACGGCCACAGTTGCCGTACTGCCAGTAGCCGAAGAATCAGACATAGAAATCAGCCCTAATGATCTGAGAATAGATGTTTATCGTAGTGGTGGCCACGGCGGCCAATCTGTTAATACTACCGATTCTGCGGTTAGGATCACCCATATACCGACCGGTCTAGTGGTATCGAACCAAGATGAAAAATCGCAAATAAAGAACAAAGCCAAGGCTATGAGCGTTTTAAGAGCCAGACTTTTGCAGCAAAAGATAGACGAAGAACAACAACAAGCCTCAGAAGCCCGCAAAAAATTAATCGGTAGCGGCGATCGCTCCGAAAAAATACGAACCTACAACTTCCCTCAAGACCGCATTACAGATCACCGCATCGGATATAGCCGTTCCAATATTCCTGGCGCTTTATCTGGTGATATCGATGATATTATCGAAAAACTGCAAGCAGCTGAATACGAACTACTTAGTAATGACAATTAATGAATGGTTGAGCGGTGCGCAAGCTCAGTTAACAAAAGCCGGCATCGAAACTGCCCGACTCGACTGTTTGCTGCTACTCGAAGATATTTTGCAAAAAAATCGCACCTGGATACTTGCCAACCCCGAAACTAATATTTCGCCTACCAGCCTTAGGAAACTCAAAAATGTGTTCAATCGTCGAATGACCCACGAGCCTATGGCATACATTTTGGGTCGCAGCGAATTTTATGGTCGGCAGTTTGAGGTTTCAGCTGACGTATTGCAGCCCCGACCCGAATCAGAGGCTATAATCGAATTATTGCTGCAAATTGTCCCCAACGCACCAAAACCTCTTATTGCAGACGTCGGCACCGGTTCAGGGGCCCTAGGCATAACTGCCAGTCTAGAATTGCCTAATTCAAGCGTAGATCTGATAGATATAGACGATAAAGCCCTAAAAACAGCAAAAATTAATGCTAATAAATTTACAACAAGCATAAGAGTAATAAAATCAGATTTACTGGCGCACGCAGACTCTAACTACGACATACTGCTCTGTAACCTGCCTTATGTACCAGATGGATTCAAGGTAAATAAGGCTGCTGAGCACGAACCTGCGATAGCTCTGTATGCTGGTAGCGATGGACTAGATCTGTACCGTAAACTGTTCGGGCAGCTGGAATTACGTAAAAATAAACCGTTGTATTTAATAATCGAATCTTTCCCTGATCAACACGCTAAAATTGCTGAATTTGCTACTAACTGTGGCTATACCCTGCAAACTACTTTAGATTTTGTGCAGCTGTATAAATACGGAAAATAGTAGCTTTGTGGCTAAATTATCTAAAAATATCGTTTGTAAGCTGAGATTCGTAAAGATTTATTACCCAAAAGATATTAGTATGTATTTCGAACAAATTTAATGGAGCAAAGCGCTAAACGACTTTGCCGCCCCAGTCTGAGAAGGCTAAAACTACCACCACTATAGCTATCATGATAAAAATGAACTGTCGCCTAACTAGCTTGGATAACTTATCTTCGTGATCTAAATAATAGATTACTGCCAAGCCGTAGCCCAAGGTACTGATGAGTAATAGCAGTTGAGATATGACGCCGTAGTAAATAAGCCAGTGGCTTAGGAGCCAAGTTAGTGCTGCGGCAAAATATCCCCAGAAGTAAGAAAGCATTCTGGCGTATGGCTCGTCGAATATATCAAAGAAGTGTCTGGCAGCGCAGAAACAAAATAGACCTGTTAGGAATGTCACCGCTAGCACTGGTGCATCTGGCCAGGCCAGGTACAAGGCACTCAATCCCATAAATTGACCGATAAACGCCTGAACGGTCACCATAAGGCTTGTAGACTTCGGTTTAAGAAGTATTAGCCAGACTGCATACAGAGCTGCCCATAGGATCTGCAAACTGGCGCTGGCCGTATGGGCCATAAATATAACAGTAGCTATTCCGACCATTAAATCAATCGAGTTAGCCCGGATATTGGCAGCCCAGAACCTCGGACGAACCGCGAGCATTCGCCATTTACTCAAAATAACAGTGATAATTGCTAGCTGTATGAAGTTAGCCCGTACAAACACATACAAAATAACAGGTAGTGCTAGCAGTAGCCCGATGTGTAATACATGGGAAAAACCGCTAGTTGGTTTGAGTTTTTGAAGTAATGGCCTCATTGCTACCTAATATAATAACAAAGTCTGCGTTGTTTGTGGGAATTGTATCGTCTGGCATAGAGTTCATAGCCTGTATTCCAAGGTTCTGTTCAAGCAGTTTCTTGGTGAATTTCTTCTTGCCGCCGCGTACATCTATGAGTAGTGTCTGAGTATAACCTGACGCTGGAGTATTAGCAGATCCGACTACGTTGTAGCCCAGTTTCTTTAAACTGTCTGACTTGAGAGTCGCTAAACCTTCTTTGGGTGTACCATTTAAGACTAATATTTTGGCATTTTCCTTGATGAGATAAGGATTTTTCAGCTCAACCTTCATAAGATTCTTGATTTCGTCATATTTGAATAAACCAGCTTTAGGCAAAACTACAGATTGACCGTTTACATTGCCAGTAGTTAGCAGTGGATTTGCGGCATCTGTTAAACCTATAGTTTTTGTGTTCATGTCGCTTACCTTTTTAACTATCGTATAAAGCCTAGTTGCATTCTGCATAGAAAGGTCGGTATATATATTGTCGCCAAAGGCTTTTATGAGGCCAGATAGCTTCATGGGGTTGCTGAGGGTGCCGACAGTGTCAATTTTGTCTTTCAGCGCCAGCATGACGGTTCGCTGTCGCTGTGATCTTGCAAAGTCACTGGATGTTTCGCGGGAACGCACATATATAAGAGCGTGTGTGCCGTCAAAGGCTTGTGGTCCGGCCTTGGCTAGCACTGGGTTGTTGGCGTTTTCCCAAGCCATAGTTGGATCGACTAGATCTTCAGGGACATTCACATTCACACCACCAACGGTATCAATAGCCTGTTTGAAGGCTTGGAAGTTCACAATCACGTTATAGTCGATATTTACCCCTACAACTTCTTCAACTGTCTGATCTAGCAGCTTAAATCCAGCATCCATTGCTTTGGGATTATTAGCTTTTACTTTGTTGCTGAGCATGTAGTCGTTGCGGCCAGTCTGCCAAGCAGCGTTGAGCTTCATTACGCCTCGGCCCTGAACCGTCACCCACATGTCTCTTGGAATACTCACAAGAGTTGAAGTATGGTTGATTGGATCAATACTAGCCAGCATGATTGTATCTGTTAAATCAGGAGCATTGTGATTACCGCCGCCTCGGCCGAGCAGCAACACGTTTATGCGTCCAGAACTTTCGCCCCGCAGCATATCGGGGTCGACATTACTTTTAAGAGCGTTAGCGGTGCCGGCACTTCCGCGGAACATTTTGTTGGCTTTCGAATAAGTCTGAGAGACCAAAAGACCGCCCATAGTTATGACTAAAACTAGAGATAGAGCGACTCCTCTAAAAGCCCAGCGCCTAGCGCGCCTAGCGCGAGCACTGTCGAGCATATCGGC
>JBAXMV010000006.1:0-19197 GCA_037134095.1 bacterium
CCACTTGGCCAATCCCCATTACTAGGGGTAGATTATACCTTTATTTGAGTTGCTTGGCTAGTGGGGGTGTGGTAACATTGGAGTGTTAACAATTTAAGTATAAAGAGTGCGGTAAGAGATCTAGCTCGTTGACCCGCCAGCAACCTATTTTTTAATAAGGTGCTCCATCTAGCCTGCTAGCCAGGGAAGATATGTGACTATTTATCCTTCCTGCGTGAAAGCAAAATACGTAGAAAGGATTTTTTAATATCATGAGCATAGAATCACGCAATACTTCAGTACCTAGTTTTGAATCAGTAGATGACCTTATAAGAGGCATTAATAATCGCGATAATTACAGCGAGCAGAGTTTGTATCCCAGGGACGGTAATGTTTCACTTGGTGAGGCCGAGGCAGCTGCTAGCAAGTTTGCTCGCGTAGAAAGCGACGAGTTGCTGCTCTATACCAGCGGTATGGCTGCTGTTACCAGCGCACTCGAGCTATCTTTGGAAGAAAAAATTGCTGATGGAGCAGTTCTAGCCTGTCCGCCGTCTTTGTATAGCCAGACTAATGAGTATATTCAAAAAAATCTCCGCAACCGTGGAGTAGAAGTTAAATGTTTTAATCCACAAGACAAAGATAATATTGAACATAATTTAGGCTATGCCCAGCCAGAAGTTATTTTTGCCGAAACAGTAGGAAATTCACCTAATTTGCCGGTACTAGATGTTGAACATTTGTTGGGTTATTGCAAAGTTTTAGAAAAAGAGCCAATCGTAATACTCGATAATACTTTGCCGCTATCCACCGGTTTACCCCTAGGCGAACAGCTCAGCACAGAAGATAAAGTGATAGTTGTAGAAAGTGGCACCAAGGCTTATACGGCCAACACCGAGTTGTCAGGATTTTTGTATAGCAAAAACCAGGAATTACTGTGCGCAGCTAGGGCATTAAGACGCTCTACTGGTAATTTACCAGGGGTAGCCAGCGTAAATCTTATAAACGAACTGTTGCCTGATAGCGTTGAAGAATTTGATGATCGCAATGAGCGTTTATATAAGAAGGCCGCAGAATTGGCGCTTTACCTTTCTGTTGCACAGTACGAAGGTGCGCCGTTTGAAGTAGTCCATCCAGGCGTCCATACTCACCGTGATCACGTATATGCTTCACATTTCTTGCCACGTGGCGCCTCACCAGTATTGTTTCTGAAAGCAGGTTTAGAAATCGGTCAATTCGATCTAGCTAAAGCCTTGTGGAGTAACGAAAAAGTTCGTGGTAATGCAGATCTAGGCCAAAGCTTTGGTTTTGATAGAGCTCGAATATTGCCAGATTTACATAATCCTAGCGTACGAATTGCCAGTGGTGCTGACACCGATGTCCACGAACTGGGCACAGCATTGATAGAAGCAGCTAAAAACATACGTTAAATAACACCTTACTCCTAGTTGACACCGAAGCATTATCGTGCTAATGTAATAGTATTGTTCAAATGAATCCGGGTCTGATACTTATGTAGGCTAGAAGAATAGATTACTCGATTTCATTACACAGCAATCGAGATAATTAATTTAACTAGTAAGCAGACAAAGGATTCTTTTTTATGGCTTCATATAAATATTCAGTATATAACTCAAAAAATCGTGGACGTACCAACAACCGCGGTCGCTCAAGTGGCGGCAAACGACGTGGTGAATATATCAACCCGTCACGTTTCGTACAGGCTGCCAAGCCAGTAGCAGAAACTAAGTACACCTCATCTCACAAATTTAGTGATTTCAAGGTAGCTACAATAATTCATGACAACCTCGACAGCAAAGGTTACGTAGAGCCATCAGCTATTCAGGATCAAACGATTCCTTTAGCACTAGAAGGCAACGACATTATAGGTATTGCAAATACCGGTACTGGCAAAACTGCAGCTTTCGCTGTGCCAGTAATAAACACGCTAATTACTAAGCCAGGTAGCAAAGCTTTGATCGTAGCGCCAACTCGCGAGTTAGCTCAACAAATCGAAGACGAATGCCGAAGCATTGGTAAGGGCGGTGGTTTTACAGGAGCATTACTAATTGGCGGTACCAGCATGGGCCCACAATTACGTGATCTTAGGAACAAACCACGACTCGTTATCGGTACTCCAGGTCGAATCAAAGACCACATGGAACGCGGCACTCTAAAGCTAGATACTTTCAATATGATTGTTCTAGACGAAGTTGACCGAATGCTCGATATGGGATTTGTGAACGATGTTAGTACTATCTTAGATTCTATGGCGCTAATTCGTCAGTCATTCTTCTTTTCAGCAACTATGGACACTAGAGTTCAGAACCTAATCGGTACTTTCTCTAAAGATCCAAAAACAGTTTCTGTTAAAAGTGGTGACTCAAGCGAAAATGTTAACCAAGATGTGGTTCGATATGCTGGCACTCACGACAAAATGGATAAATTACACGATATCTTGCTTAAGCAAGAAGTTGACAAAGTTATTGTTTTTGACGAAACTCAGCGTAGTGTAGAAAAACTTAGTAACGAACTCGTTGCACGTGGATTTTCAGCCGATGCAATACACGGTGGAAAAAGCCAAGGTCAACGACAACGTGCGCTTGATAAGTTCAAGGCTAGCAAAACTAAAATTTTGGTAGCAACTGATGTTGCAGCTCGAGGAATTGACGTAGCTGACATATCTCACGTGATTAACTTCAGTCAACCTCAGTCATACCAAGACTATGTGCACCGTATCGGTCGCGCAGGTCGCGCCGGCAAAATCGGTCACGCACTAACTTTTGTAAACTAAAGTAAAAACTGCGAAGGGGCAGTAATAGCAAAATATGAAAACCTTACAAGATCCAACTAAGATTAGAAACATAGCTATTATTGCTCACGTTGACCACGGCAAAACTACACTTGTAGATGGCCTACTCAAACAGTCACAAACATTCCGCGACAACCAAAGTGAAATGAGCCAGGACCTGATTATGGATTCTGGTGATCAAGAAAAAGAACGCGGTATTACTATTACCGCTAAAGTAACGGCCGTTATGAACGGAGATTATAGAATTAATATAATCGACACACCAGGACACGCCGATTTTTCAGGAGAAGTGGAACGTACTTTGAACCTAGCCGACGGTTGTTTGCTAATAGTTGACGCCCAGGAAGGCCCAATGCCGCAGACTAAATTTGTGCTGGGCAAAGCATTGGCTTCAGAACTAAAGCCAATTGTTATTATCAATAAAATAGACAAGCCGGGTAGTCGCGTCAAAGAAGTTGAAGATGAATTAGCTGACCTATTCCTAGAATTAGCAGTCCATGAAGACCAACTACATTATCCAATATATTACGCCATAGGACGTGCCGGTAAGGCCTGGAAAGAAATGCCTAGTGATCCAGAAAACGATGACGCCGATTTGTCGGTTGTCTTTGATGCCATTTCTGATTACGTACCAGCTCCAACAGTAGAGCTAGATAAGCCTTTTCAAATGCTTGTAACAGCACTTGCACATGACACTTTCAAAGGTAAATACGCAATTGGACGCATCACCCGAGGCCGTGTAAAAACTGCTCAAGTAGTATCGCTATGCAAAAAAGACGGCACCATCACAAAAGCTAAAGTTGATAATGTATTTATGAGTCATGGCGTCAGCAAAAGTGAAGTTGCCGAAGGCATAGCTGGTGATATTGTTCAGTTAACTGGAATTAGTGACGCCCAAATAGGCGAAACAATTGCAGATGCCGACACACCCGAAGCTTTGCCGGTAATCGAAGTAGAAGCTACAACTCTTAGAATATATTTAGGACCAAACACCTCACCGTTCAAGGGCCAAGAAGGTGAATTTAATACATCTCGTCAAATCAGCGAACGTTTGCAAAAAGAATTAGAAACAAATGTTGGCTTGCAAGTTGAAGATGATGGTATTGGGTTCACAGTAGCTGGTCGTGGTGAATTGCACCTAGGTGTTTTGATCGAAACTATGCGCCGCGAAGGTTATGAGTTTGAAGTAGGGCGCCCTCAGGTTGTTACCAAGCAAGAAAATGGCAAGACCATGGAGCCTCTCGAAGAACTTATTATCGAAGTACCAGCTGAACATGTGGGAAGTGTCCAACAAGAAATCGGACAACGTCGAGGAGAACTATTAGAGCAGTTTGCTAGTCCAAAAGGAGTAACAAAACTTATTTATAAACTGCCAACACGGGCATTACTGGGACTACGCAATATTCTTATCACAAATACCAAAGGTACTATTGTGATGAACAGTCTAGTAATTGGCTACCAAGAAGAAGGCCCTAGTCTGCAGCAATTACGTAGCGGTGTACTGATAGCCTATGAAGCTGGAGTCAGCACTCCATACTCATTACAAAATGCTGAATCTCGAGGTAGTGTCTTTATTGGTCCAGCCGAAAAAGTATATGCCGGTCAGATCATCGGACAGAACACACGTTCCGAAGATATGGAAATCAATGTTTGCAAGGCCAAGCAGCTCACTAATATGCGCAGTAGCTCCAGTGACGGCGTGGTGCAATTAACTCCACCTATCATTTTCAGTCTTGAGCAATGCTTAGATTTTATTGAAAACGACGAATTACTCGAAGTTACACCTAAAAATCTTAGACTTCGCAAAAAAGAACTTGATCCCAACAAGCGTAAACGTCAAAAATAATAATCATATGAGTGGTTTTAGCTATAAAATCAAATCTAGATTGGGCCAGGGCACATTAGCCAGAACTGGTTTAATAAAAACGCCTCATGGAGATATTAAAACCCCAGCATTTATAGTTGTGGGTACTAAAGCTACTGTTAAGGCAATGACGCCTGAGCAGGTAAAAGCCGTACATGCTCAGGCTGTGCTAGCCAATGCATATCATCTGTATCTTCAGCCTGGACATAAGCTGATCGAGAAAGCTGGTGGCCTCGGTAAGTTTATGAATTGGGATGGACCAACATTTACAGATTCAGGCGGCTTTCAGGTGATGAGTCTTGGTAGCGGCTACAAAAAAGTAAGAGATATGAGCGGCGATGAAACCAACACCCCGAAGAAACAACGTTTAGCTCATGTTGAAGAAAACGGCGTACGCTTCAAGTCACATATCGATGGCAGCAAGCATTTATTTACTCCAGAATTATCAATGCAGATTCAAAGTAGCATAGGCGCAGATATTATTTTTGCATTCGATGAACTCACCTCTTTAGTTGATCCTTATACCTACCAAGTAGAATCATTAGCTCGGACTCACGCTTGGGCGCAGAGATGTCTTGATGAAATCAAACAACTTCGCAGCCTTCGTCCTGCAAAACCATACCAAGCTTTATTTGGAGTACTGCAAGGTGCCAATTACGAAGATTTACGTCGCCAAACTGCCAAACATTTAGGTAGCCTAGATTTTGACGGTTACGGCATCGGCGGGGCCATCGAAAAAGAAAAAATTGGTGAAATTGTACGTTGGGTAAATGAAGAACTTCCAGAAGACCGACCCAAACACATGCTAGGCATAAGTGAACCTGATGATATCTTTGCAGCCATAGAAAACGGTGTTGATACATTTGACTGTGTTTCCCCAACTCGCGTAGGTCGAAACGGTGCTTTCTATACTTTTAACGGCCGCAAAAATATAAAAGGCGCTATGTATCGCGAAGATTTCACCCCGCTACTCGAAAATTGCGACTGCTACACCTGCAAAAATTACACAAAAGCCTACATGCATCATTTATTTAAGTCCAATGAAATTTTGGCACTCATATTGATGTCGCTTCATAATGAACATTTTATTATTAAGTTAGTTGATGATATCCGCGGCAGCATTGAAGATGGTAGCTTCAAAAAGTTGAAAAAATCTTGGCTTAAAGAGTACTATTCTTAAGATTTATTAGTTCACGGTGACGATCGGTTTCGTCTTCAATTTCGTGCCCGATTATTTCTTCTATTAAGTCTTCGATTGTCACGATGCCGATAATCTTATCGTCGCGTTCTACTGGAATTAAGTGGGCGCGGGCATTTATGAATTTACGAAACATTGTGTCGAGCGCTGTCATACTGCCCACCATTCGGGTAGGGTGCAAGGCAATATCACTTACTTTGTAGTCGTTGTCATCAAAATCTATGTCGACCAAATCTTTCATGAGTAGCAAGCCGTAGCTTTCAGTTAGTTCTTTGTTGAATATTGGGATGCGGCTGTAGCCTTTCATTTTGATCTCATCAATGCGTGTGTCGTCTAGCTTGGTTTCGGGGGTCATCCAGTACGTATCTCTTATCGCAGTTGTGATTTCACGCACTCGCTTTTCACTGAGCGCTAAAGCTCCCTTCATAATTTCTACTTCGTCATCATCTAGTTCGCTAGATTTATCATCTATGTGTTCGCTTATTAGTAGTCCAAGTTCACTCCTGGTTTGTAGTTTGGCTTTGCGATGCGGCAGCAAGAAATCAAGCAACATCTCCAGTGGCTTACTTAATATATAAGTAATAAATATCATTATTTTTAGCACGCCAACGAAACGGCTTGTCCATTTTAGTGGTTCTTTTAGAAAGATTGCTTGCGGCACAATTTCTCCCAATACAACGATTAATAAAGTAGAAAGAATCCATGCTAAGAAACCAACCAGCTTCTGCTCTAGTACAAGCGATGTAGCTGATACGGCTGCAACGTTGGTTAACAAAATAGCAGCTAGCGTGAGATGTGTGCGGCGCCTAATGGGCAATATTTTTTCGGCTTGTTTGTTGCCGGTTTTTGCTTTACGTTCCAAATCTTTTAGATCAAGCGCCATAACGGCAATGTTCAATCCAGAACAAACTGCTGAAACACATATCAGCAATATAACTTCAATTATTATCATTGTTAGATCGGTCATGGTTTACAGATCTTTTGAAGATGTCTCATTTATAATTTTAATTATAGCTCACAAGCAGAGCTTTTCAATGAAAGAGATTGTCCAAATATTTTAATCATAAGCTATTTTAGTGATACGATTACTTATATGCTCAGAATTTTTGGATTCTCTATACTCATCACTATTGCCGCCATTATTACGGCTTTCGTATACAACGGTCCGACAGCCGCCCTTACAACCCTTTTTCTAATAGCCGTAGAAATGGCAATCAGCTTTGACAACGCTATTGTAAACGCCAAGGTGCTCGCTAAATTATCTCATTTTTGGCAACAGATATTTTTGACTGTAGGTATATTGATAGCCATAGTTGGCGTGCGATTTGTGCTGCCTATATTGATTGTGATGTTTACTGCCCACTTGTCGTGGCATGATGTAATCAATTTAGCTCTCAATGATACTGCCGGATATGGTGAAAAACTCAAAGAGGCGCATGTGGCGATTGCTGGATTTGGTGGTAGTTTTCTGCTGACACTATCTATCTATTTTCTACTAGACGACGAACGAAAAGTGTATTGGATACGCCGCATAGAAAAACCTTTACAAAAATTTGGTGGAACTATTTGGCTGCCACCACTAGTAGTTTTGACGGTAGTGTTAATAATGTCCGTTTTTGCCGGTAACGAAACAGCCAATTTAATACGTGCCGGTTTTATAGGTGCGATTAGCTACACTCTTCTCAAGCAAATGTTAGACGTAATTGAAAAGCTGGCTCCAGATAGCAAAAAAGTTTATACCGGTTGGGCAGCATTGATGGGATTTATGTATCTAGAAGTGCTGGATGCCAGCTTTAGTTTCGATGGTGTGTTGGGTGCCTTCGCAATTACAAACCAAGTCGTATTGATTGCTCTAGGCCTGGGAGTTGGAGCCATATGGGTGAGGAGCTTCACTATATTGATGGTTCGAAAGGGTACACTTGCCACATATAAATATCTTGATCATGGAGCACATTACGCTATCTTTATACTTGCCTCAGCATTACTTGCAGGAGTGTATCTAGAAATTCCTGACTGGGCGATTGGTATCAGCAGCGTTAGCGTAATATTCGCTTCATTTATGTCTTCTCGGCAATCAAACAATAAAAGCTTACGTTAAAATGCTTGCCATTTTAGGCTTCCAGTTCTAGAATGAAATTAGGAAGTGTGAGGCTTCCTCGTTTGACCCAGGCTATCATCAGCGCTGGGTCATTTTTGTTTCCGCATATGATTGCAATTACCCCTTAAATTAGGTAAGATTGAGGCTATGTCGTTAACAATTATTCTCATAGCTTTTTCTACTTTTATCTCAACGCTTGCCGGTGGATACGTAGCATTAAAAAACAAAAAACACATCAACCGCATACTTGGCTACACAGCTGGCGTTTTGCTGGGTGTAGTTGCTTTTGAACTGCTTCCTGAAATATTTGATATATTGCAAAATATCCATGCTAGCCCTACGGGTGCTATGATCGCTTTAGTTTGTGGATTTTTGGCATTACATATCGTCGAAAAAAGTATATTAATCCACCACACCAAAGATGAAGACTACCCGGTGCATAAGCACCCGCATGTTGGCGTGGCCTCGGCAGTAGCCTTGATTGGGCATAGCTTGCTTGATGGTATCGGCATAGGCTTAGCCTTTCAAGCCAGCACGGCTATTGGTGTTGCGGTGGCAATTGCAGTCATTGCTCACGACTTCACAGATGGACTCAACACAGTTAATTTGATGCTGGTAAACAAGAATAAAACTACCAAGACAATAGTGTTTTTAGTTTTAGATGCCCTTGCGCCAGTCGTCGGAGCTCTATCGACAATGCTATTTAGTATTCCCGATAATTTATTGGTAATTTATCTTGGCTTCTTTACCGGATTCTTGCTATATATTGGTTCGAGCGAAATTTTGCCAGAAGCCCACTCCAAGAACTCGTCATATAAAACAATTATGCTGACAGTTTTAGGCGTAGTTTTTATGTACTTGATATCACTCACAGCCTAAAAATATACACATAAAATGTTACAATAGAACTGTAATATTAATAAAAATACAGCAAAATAAATATGAGAAATACCTCACTCGAAAGCAAAACCATCCGACCAGGATCGTATTCTTATTATCATTCAGGATCCCAAACGCCGGTTAATACACATAATCCTAAAGTTAATCCCGGCAAACGGTCATTGAAATTCAAGATAGTTGCGACTGTAGCCGTTGTTGTATTAGTTTTTGGATTTTTTCAAATCAATAAAAACAGTTCCAGTTCTAGCGTCCCAAGTAAATCTAATCAAGTAAGTAAATCAGCTCCAGCCGCTCTAGGTAGTTCAGCCAAGAATATAGCAAAACCAACTACCAATGAAGCACCAGCTTGCAATAGTAATACTGCTGACAAAACAGTTATTGTAAGTCTCTCCAAACGACACATGTGGGCCTGCGAAAAGTCCAATCAGGTAAAAGACGCACCGATAATATCAGGCATGGAAGTGACAGACTCTACCAAGACTCCAGTTGGCACTTTCCGTATATATGGAAAAGTTAAAGATACTGCGCTGAGCGGCAATGATGCAGCTACCGGCCCATGGCGCCAACCAGTAAATTACTGGATGCCATATCACGATAATCAATACGGTACATACGGATTCCACGATGCTCCTTGGCGTAAAAACAGTGAGTTTGGCAATATAGACCCTAAATCTATGAATGGTTCACATGGCTGCGTTCAGCTTTTGACTGATACTGCTGCTTGGTTATACGACTGGGCGCCAATAGGCACTACGGTTAACGTGATTACATAGTTGTTTTGTTGCAGATTGAAGTACAATAGAAGGCATGACTATTGTGTTAATTTTGCTTTGTATCGTTGTGGTCACGCTGGTTATTTTGTTATTTAAAAAACAAAACCCAGAAGCCGATAACTCATCCGTCATGCTCAAGCAAGACATTGATAAACTCAATGAAAATGTCTTGAAAATGAAAGAAGGCTTACAAGACAAACTCACAGAACGTCTCGACAAGAATCAGTCCATGATGCTCGGCAGCCTACAAAAGCAGTTTAGCGAAAGTAGCAAAATAATAAGTGAAGTCACCAAAAACCTTACTGAGCTCAAAGAGAGCAATAAACAGGTAATGGGCATAACTGACGAGCTAAAAGTTCTGCAAAATGTACTCGGTAATCCTAAGCAGCGTGGAGTACTTGGCGAGTACCATCTAAATCAATTACTCGAAAACGTATTACCACCTAATAGATTCCAAACACAATACCGCTTCAAAAACGGTGACGCAGTAGATGCCGTAGTCATACTAGAAAATAACAAATTATTAGCCGTAGATAGTAAGTTCAGTTTAGAAAATTACAACCGCATGCTGGAAGCCAAAGAAGCCTCCAAAAAAGCTGAGTATATGAAGCTTTTTACTAACGACATGAAAAACCGTATTGATGAAACTGCCAAATACATCAGACCCAACGAGGACACTATGGAATTTGCTTTTATGTTCATACCTAGTGAATCAATTTATTATGATCTGCTCAAAGGCAAGGTTGCCGCCCATAACGCAGCAAGTGCTCGTGATCTTATAGAGTATGCGTTTCGCGACAAAAAGGTGATTATCGTCAGCCCAACTTCATTCATGGCGTATTTACAGACCGTTATGCAGGGCCTAAGGGGATTACAAATAGAAGAGCAGACCAAGGAAATACAAAAACGCGTCGGCGAACTTGGCAGACATCTTGGCACTTATGAAACATTCATGCAAAAACTCGGCAACTCTTTAGGCACTACCGTGAACCACTACAACAACGCCCACAAGGAACTCAAAAAAGTTGATAAAGATATTGTAAAAATTTCTGACAGTTCGCCAGGAATTGAGCCACTATTACTGTCTCAGCCTCAAGACGATTAACTATAATTTTTGTCTAAATCAATAGCTAAGGCAGCAGTCCAACTGAAATTGTCAGCCCCATAAGGCTCACCATTGTTTGGGTCAAAATATTCATTAAATCCAGATTTTTCTACAAGCTTGATGGTGCTTTGAGCTAAAGCTTTGGCTTTGTCATGATAACCATAATTTTCAAGACCTTTTATTACTAGCCAGTTGGTGTTGACCCAAGTCGGCCCTTGCCAATAAGCCTTAGGGTCAAAATGGGGGGAGCCCAGAGGAACGCTAGGAATTGGATAATTGGCGGCGAACGCTCCACGTTCATCTAAGAGTTTTACTAATTGGTCGGCTCGCTCTTTGCTGATCGATCCACCGTACAGCGGCAGTAGGGTGGCGATGCTCGGTGTTTTAAGAAGTTTATGGGTAATGAAATCACGCGAGTAGTACTGTCCAGAATAGGGGTCCCATAGCTGCTCTAAAGCTTCTTCACATTTTTTCATATTAATCAGTAAAGACTCGGGCAAATCTATTTTGATAGATTTAGCAATTTCTACTAAACAGCTATTGGCACGGATAAAAATACTATTAAAATTTAGATCTTCAATTGCAAACATGGCATGATCCAAGATTTTATCAATATCGTGAGCCTTGCGCTTAAAGCGCAGTTGAATATCGAACATCGCGATAGACTCAATTACCGAAAATCTTTCATCCATCGGTACCGATTGAGCATCGCGTCTGAACATTCCAATAAGATGATCAAGTTTGACAGTGCGCAATGATCTTATCCAGAAAGGCAAGAGGTGGTCATTTAATTGTTGCATCCAGGGGGGAGTATTATCTAGCCCCGTTTCCCACGGATGAATCTGCAGAACCAAGCCTTCGTTATGAGGATCACGCTCCTTAAAAAGCCACTCGTGATAGCCCACAATTACAGGCAGCATTTTGCTATACCAACTACGGCGCTCAGGCCATGGTAATTTTTTGCCAACTTGCAAAACGGCCTCTGCAAGCATCGGCGGTTGAGTTATGCCAGTTGTCGTAACATCATCTGGAGAATATGGACTAAGCCAACTTTGCCAAGTATTGCGATCAGCCCTGTACTTGGCATCTTCGCGGAAAATAATATTCGGTAGCATGCCATTATGCCACTGTCCCCGAATCAAACTAATCAATTCGGTTTGGGCTCTATCTGTGTCTAGGTGTCTTAGTCCGATTGCTATAAAACAACTATCCCAGAGCCATTGATGAGGGTATAGTCCATGAGCTGGTTGGGTATAGTTGCCGCGGTCATTCATCTCTAGAACTTCTTTGGCGCCAGCAATCAAATCTTTTTCACTATGCATATGCTTAAATTATAACTAAATATCTGAGAATAGTCGCTTATTCTTAGCGAAAGTTGTTGTAGCTGATTGGGAAATCATAATCTTGAGAATTTATAAGTTGCATTGCAGCCTGCAAATTATCTTTGCTATTACTAGTTACTCTAACGGAATCGCCTTGTATTTGGGATTTTACTTTCGGCAACTGGTCGCGAAGTAGTTTGGTAATTTTTTTAGCTTTTTCTTGATCTAGTCCTTTTTTGAAAGGAATTTCCTTGGTTGATTGCATGTTGCTTTCAGTAATTTCTTGACTAGTATCTAGTATTTTCTGACTCTGACCACGGGTAGCTAGTTTTTTGCGCACTATGTCTAGGATGGCATCAATCTGCCATTCTCCTGCACCAGTAATCTTGAAACCGGTTTTATCGGAGTTTAACCAATCAACATTAGCCGGTGTACCTTTGAAGTCATAACGAGCAACTATTTCTCGTTGCACTTGGTCAAAGACATTGTTTAGTTCGGCTTTGTCGTATTCGCTTACTGCGTCAAATGAAAAGTTTGCCATATAAATAGACTACAGCATTATTAACGAATTAGTCTTCTTTGTTGTCGAGTTGGACTGTGTGAGCGACTGCGCTCTGACCAACTTCACCAGACTCAATCATCTGCTGCCTCAGGTCGGTGAGGTCCATCTGGCCTGATTCCCGGATGCTCATAGGTGTTACTATTGGATCGTATAGATCTAGTTCGTGTGTTCTGCTCTCGCTAGACATTTTCAAACTCCTCTTTATTTTCCCTATCTTACGGACATAGTAACCAACATAAGGGGAATATAGCTAAGTATTATGAACAACTTGGCTGTGTAAAAACCGCCTCAATGATATACTGTTTACAAGATATGAACTACCAAGATTCGCGCATTTCTGAAATTGCTAAATTGCTCAAAAAACGAATCGTAGAAACAGGCAATAACCCTGATGTTCTTCGCAGCATTGAGCTTAAAGCTTTGTTTGATGAGCTTAAACTTTTGCCTGCAAACGAAAAGGCAGATTTTGGCAAACAACTAAACAGTCTAAGGCAAGATTTATCAGCTACAATTAAAACTCTAAAAGACGCTGAAGAGGCCTTGCCGCCTATCGATGTGACGGCGCCATTCGACATTAATACTAAGCCAAAAGATATGCCAAGCTTGTTGCCATCAACCGACGGCAGTCGTCACCCACTAAGTACCGAACTTGAAACAGTTCTTAATATTTTCTATAGAATGGGTTTTACATCTGTAGAATCCCGAGAAATCGATAATGATTTTAATATGTTCGAGGCACTTAATTTTCCAGAGGGCCATCCCGCCCGCGATGATTATGATACTTTCTTGACCGAGCAAAAAGACGCTAAATCCAAGCCCTTCATAGCTCCAGCTCACACTTCTACGATGCAAAATCGAGTACTAAGCAGTTCCAAGCAGTTGCTAGACAACGGAGAGCCTATAGCTGTAATTATTCCTGGTAGAGTTTTTAGAAATGAGGATCTAGATGCTCGTCATGAACATACTTTTTACCAAGTAGAGGGCATATATGTCGATAAAAATGTTAATGTTGGCAATTTGATTCAAACTCTCAAAACTTTCCTAGAAGAATACTACAAAAAACAGCTTGAATTCCGTACTCAGCCATCTTATTTTCCTTTCACCGAACCTTCATTTGAATTCACCATGAGCTGTCCATTCTGCGACAAACTAGGCTGCAGTATTTGTAGTCAATCAGGATGGATTGAAATACTTGGATGCGGCATGATTCACCCCAATGTTCTAAAAAAGGCCGGTATTGATCCAGACAAATATACCGGATTTGCTTGGGGTGGCGGCATTGAGCGTTTAGTAATGATGAAATACGGTATTGAAGACATACGGTATTTTGAGAGTGGTAAGTTAGAATTTTTGAGGCAATTTTAATGAAAATTAGCATTAATAGTATTGCAGCTCTCAACAAACGC
Organism: bacterium; assembly: GCA_037134095.1. GTDB lineage: Bacteria > Patescibacteriota > Saccharimonadia > Saccharimonadales > UBA4665 > RGVC01. The sequence continues at coordinate 14,017 of JBAXMV010000006.1, forward strand.
TACGGTTTAAGTAGTGATGTTGCTAAAATTGGTGTTGATAAGCTGGTGGGCTTAATTGGCTCTCAGCTGGGTGAAGTTGAAGAGACTATGAACTTGAGCGACAAATACCGCAACATAGTGATCGTAAAAGTAGTGGACTGCCACAAGCATCCAAACGCCGACAAGCTAAATATCTGTTTGATCGATGATGGCGGCGTTACCAAAAAGATTGATCGCACCAAAGATGGTCTTATCCAGGTAGTTTGCGGCGCTCCAAACGTTAAGTCGGGAATTATGGTAGCCTGGTTGCCGCCGGGAGCTACCGTGCCAGATACATTCGACAGCGAACCATTCATCCTTGGCGCCAGGGAACTTCGAGGAGTTATGAGCAATGGAATGCTGGCTTCACCCAAAGAATTAGCTTTGGGAGATAGCCATGATGGCATCTTAGTTTTACCAGGTTCCTACAAACCCGGTACAGATTTCGCTAAACATTTCGGCCTAGATGGCGACACTATTATTGATATCGAAAACAAGATGTTCACACATCGTCCAGACTGTTTCGGGCTACTGGGAGTCTACCGTGAGTTAGCCGGTATTCAGAAAATTGTTTTCACTAGCCCTGATTGGTATACGCCTAAACCGGTTTTTCCTAAACCTAGTGGCGAAAAATTAAACCTGAGTATTACCAATGAGATCCCCAAATTATGTCCAAGATTCAGCGCTATTGTTATTAGTGATGTCAAAGTTGAAGCTAGTCCAATCTGGCTGCAAGTTGAACTAGCCAAGGTTGGAACTAAATCTATTAATAACATCGTTGATTATACAAATTATTTCAGTTATTTAACTGGCCAACCACTCCACGCCTATGACTACGACAAAGTAGCGAAACTAAGTGGCGGCAAGAGCGCTAGCATTGTTATCAGAAAACCGCATGCCAAAGAAAGCATTGCGTTACTAAATGGCAAAACCATTGAACCTAGCAAAGATTCGATTATGATAGCTACCGACATAGAACCCTTAGGCATAGCCGGCGTTATGGGTGGCAGCCAATCAGAAGTCGACAACACTACCAAAAACATTATTCTAGAAAGTGCCAGTTTTGATATGTACGCTATCAGACGAGCTTCGATGTCTAACGGCTTGTTTACTGATGCCGTTACACGTTTTAGCAAAGGCCAAAGCCCCCTCCAAACTTTAACGGTGCTTGCTAGAATCACTAATGAAATTTGCGATCATGCCAGCGGAAAAGTTGCTAGCCAAGTTTATGATCATCATTCACTGCCAAAAAATATTGAAGCTAGTCAGTCACTTCATCCTGCTATTTCAGTATCGACTGAATTTATTAATTCACGACTAGGCTTAGCTTTAACATCGGCAGAAATTGCCAAAATACTCACTAATGTGGAGTTTGATGTTTCTGGTAAAGCCGACAACTTAGTTGTGGCTGCACCATTTTGGCGGACCGACATTGAATTACCAGAAGATGTAGTTGAAGAAGTCGGGCGCTTGCACGGCTACGACAATGCGGGCTTATTGTTGCCGCAAAGAAGTACTAAGCCGGCAGCTCAAAATCAGCTCCTCGAACTCAAAAGTCAGGCTCGCACAATTATGCATCGTGCCGGCGCCAATGAAGTGCTAAATTACAGTTTTGTTCACGGCAATATCATCACTCAATCTGACCAAGACGTTTTGCTTGCTTATAAACTGAGTAATGCAATTAGTCCAAATCTACAGTATTACAGGCTCAGTGTAGTTCCGAGTTTACTCGACAAAATCCACCCCAATATAAAAGCCGGATATGATCATTTTGCAGTCTATGAGATAGGCAAGGCTCACAATGTCCAACATATAGAATCAAATGGTTTACCATCTGAAACAGAGGCCTTAGGCTTTGTGTTGGCGGCCAATTCTAAGCTCAAAATCCCAGGCGCGGCATATTATCAGGCCAGACAATATTTAGACAACCTGGCTCGTTCATTACAAATTGACCTAGAGCTTCAGCCACTAAGTTCCAAAGAGAATTCACAGCTGAGTCAGCCATTCGATAAAGGACGCTCAGCCACAATACTAATAAAAAACACCAAAGTTCCAATTGGCGTAATTGGTGAGTTCAAGCCTAATGTTACGCGAAGCTTCAAGCTACCTGTCTACAGTGCTGGTTTTGAAATTGATCTCGAAGAATTATTGACTGCTGCCAGCAATGCGCCGAGTAGCTACAGCCCATTACCTAAGTTTCCTAAAGTTACTCAAGACATCACTCTTAAGGCTTCTGCCAACACGTCTTATCAAAAAATATACAATGAACTAGATTCACAAATCGAAAAGGCAAGAATCGATAATTCCTACCTGACGCTGTCGCCGATAAGTATCTATCAAGCCTCACCCACAGATAAGCACAAAAATTACACTTTCCGAATTGAAATCGCTAGCTATGAAAGAACCCTAACAGATAAAGAAATAAATAAAATGCTAGATTCAGTGGTGGCAAAACTTAAAACCAATTTAGACGTCAGTAGAGTATAGATTATGCGGCAATGCTCACGGGCAATCATCATAAAAGATAATCAATTACTTTTGATGAAGCGCAAGCAACGGGATAGGCAATTTTATAGTTTAGTGGGCGGTGCAATTGAGCCGGGCGAGACACCAGAGCAAGCACTCACCCGCGAAGTTTACGAAGAAACTAGTATCGAGATAGCTAAACCTAGATTAGTAATTATTGAGGATGATGGCGATTATTACGGAATCCAGCATATTTTTTTAGCGGACTACAAAAGCGGCGAAATAGCTATACAAGACAACACCGATGAATCACGCGATAATCAACAGGGCGACAACACCTACCAGCCCCAATGGGTTAATCTGTCCGAACTAGGCAATACTTCGCTTCTGCCTAGTGAGCTCAAACAAAGTATCTTGCAGGGTCTAACTAGTGGATTTCCTGATCAGCCCATTAAGCTCAAAACCAAAATCCAAAATTGATATATAATAGATCTATCAATTAACGGAGGAGCTATGGCGAGTAAAAAAGATAGGATTTTTGCAGGTTTTTTTGCGATATTGTTCCTAGTAACATCATCAGCATTAACCATTTTAATTATTTGGCAGGCCGTGCAAGACAAAAACGCCAAGAAGGCTCAAGACACTACTATAAGCAAGGAGAAAAAAGTGGACAACACCAACAAATTACAGGGCACACAACTAGCAGATTTCACTCCCGTCAGCAGTATTCCTGAGCTTCAGCCAATAGATACAAAAATCGGCACCGGCAACACAGTCAAATCTGGAGATACTGTAACAGTTGATTATACCGGCGCAGTCGCCAGTACTGGCAAGATTTTCGAAAGCTCTATAGACAACGGTCAACCAGCCAGTATTCCATTAAGCCAAGTAATAGCCGGATGGTCACAAGGAATCCCCGGCATGAAAGAAGGCGGCACTCGAAGACTATTGATACCAGCAGCACTGGCATATGGCTCGCATCCGCGAGCTGGCTCAGGAATTCCAGCTGATGCCGACCTTGTATTTGACGTAACACTACACAAAATTGGTAAATAGTTTACGACTAACAGATGGAAGCCTAAAAATTAACAAAATGGGGTAAAAAGCACAATATATAGCGTATTGTACAAATACTAAGCGCTATATATAATAAATGGTATCGCTTTAAAAAAACAATAAAATAAACCCTGAAAGGAACGAAAAATGGTCAAAAACATAACAATATTTACCACCAATACCTGTGGTTACTGCTCAATGGTCAAAAAATACCTCGGCGCAAAAGGCATGAGCTACGAAGAGGTCAATCTAGACGAATTTCCACAGCGACAAGCTGAAGCCCTAGAGCTGTCGGGTGCATTGACCGTTCCCGTTACTGTGGTAACTAAGCAAGACGAAACAAAAGAAGTTATTGTAGGCTATAACCTCGCTAAACTAGCACCAGCAGTAGCCTAAACAAATGACTAAATCCACACCAAAACATGACGTGATTGTAATAGGAGCAGGCCCTGCTGCTCTAACAGCTGCAATCTATACAACTCGCGAAGACATTGAAACTCTGATTTTTGAACGTGGTGTAGTGGGTGGCTTGGCTGCCGTAACCGACAAAATAGACAATTATCCTGGGTTTCCAGATGGCGTAGAAGGTTTGAAACTTTCAGATGATCTACGCAAACAGGCCGAACGTTTTGGTGCTGTTATCGAACTTGGCGAAGTAACGGCAATTATCGACGAAGGCAAATACAAAAAGCTGGAAACAACCAGTGGCGACATGCACGCTAAGGCTGTATTAATCGCTACCGGCTCAGATTATAAAAAAATCAATGCCCCAGGCGAAGAAGAGTTTTATGGTCGCGGAGTTCACTACTGCGCAACTTGCGACGGTGCGTTTTATCGCGATAAAAAATTAGTAGTTGTTGGTGGTGGTAACTCAGCTGTTCAGGAAGCAATTTTCCTTACCCGTTTTGCTAGCCATATCGATCTATTGGTTCGTTCCACCATTAAAGCTAGCGATGTCTTGCAAAAAGAGCTACAAGATTATGCCAAAAAGGGCAAAATTACTGTCCACCTAGGCACACAGACCAAAGAAATTATCGGAAAAGACAAATTCGTAACCAAAGTCGCAGGCTACGATACGGCCAAGAAAAAAGATGTCGATTTCGTTGTAGATGGTGTCTTCGTTTTTGTAGGTCTAGAGCCTAACTCACAATTTATCAAAGACACAAAGATTGAATTAGATGAAATTGGTTTCGTCAAAACCGACGAAAATCTACAAACAGCAATCACTGGAGTATTCGCTTGTGGCGATATACGTTCCGGTGCAACCATGCAGATTGCCTCAGCTGCCGGCGAAGGTGCCACTGCTGCGCTCAAAATCCGTGAGTACCTAGAGGGTCGACCTCACGCTCCGCAAAATTAGTAATTTTCGTCGTAATTCGGGAAGAAATCGAGTACTAGTTGGTGTTTTTTGATACCCGCTTTTTTGAGATCTTTTTCTAGATGTTCAACCATGGGTTCTGGACCAGATATGTATATTAGAGTGTTTTCGTTAGGTTCTTCTAGTCCTAGAATCAACTCGGCCGATAAGCGCCCAGTTTCGCCGCCCCATGTTCCTGATGGGCTGGAAACTACAGTTGTGGTATGAATTTTTGATTTAGAAATTGTATCTTGAAAAACAATTTCATCCTCATTGTTGACGCC